>JAFGOK010000221.1 GCA_016926535.1 Micromonosporaceae bacterium
CTCAGAGCCACCTCATCGCGGTAGACCGGGTCAAAAGCGACTGAGTGCGCAAGTCCGAGTTGTGCGCTGAGGTGATGCAGACTGTCACGATAGGCCTCGCCATCGTGGTCGAGTACCTTCGGATGCGTTCGTCCCGCGACGGTGTAGGTCGGGGTCGGGTCGAGGTCCTGCAACAGCGCGAGAGCCCGCAGGGTCCACTCGATACCCTTGCCGGGTCCGAGTAGTCCCCAGGTCAGCAGGTGTGGCCGTGGGCGGGGTCCCGTCGGAGCGTCGGCGTGGAGAGCTGCCCCGTGGGGGATGACTGTCACCGTGCCGGGATTGACGCGGTAGCCGGCCAGGAGCCGCTGCCGTGCGGTCTCGGTCATCGTGACCACGGTGTCAGCGGTGGCCGCGATCTGCTCCAGCAGGGTCTTCTGCCGGGTGGTGGGACTGGCGAGCACGGTGTGCAGGATCACGATGCTCGGGATCGTCAGATGTCGAAGGAGCGGCAGGACGTCATAGCCGTCGCGACCGGGGTAGATGCCGTACTCGTGCTGGACGACCGCGACGTCGAAGCCGTTGAGTACGGACGCCGCGTCGAGCCAGCCGGCCTGCTGACCGGCGAGCCAGGTGTGGACCACCTCCGGTCTCGGACGGGTGTCCTCGGCGTGGGCGGTCATCCGCACCACGCCGCAGCAGCCACCGGCTGCGGCGAGGTGGGTGGACAGGGCAGCGTTGAAGGTCGCCAGCCCACAATGTGTGGGTGGATGCGTGCTCAGCAAGCCGTAGGTGATGGTCACGTATCGTGCCTTCCGGTCATCGGCTGCCTCCGCACAGGCGGTTGCGGACCTCACGCGATTGAGGCGCCCAACCGGCCAGCGTGTATGACTGGTGGAACGAGTCCTTCGGAGACCAACATGCCGGGTGCTGGACACTGCGTGCCTCCACCGGATCCGGTGGGCCTCCGCAGTAGTTCTCCGGACATGAGCCGTGCCAAGAGCCCCGGCATTCGGGGCGATCCATGTTGCTGACCCCTCAAAGGTGTCACCGGGGATCTCAGCAGCCTGCTCACTCTACGCCCTATCGCGGCGGCTCACATCGGCCGTCGTGTCCTGCATTGCCGCATTCTTGGTGTCCAACCTGACTACATTCCGTCGTGGTGGTGGGATAGCGGCACCGGTGATCAGACCAGTCAGCAGCTGAGGTTATTGCCGGGGGTTACCCCGAGGATCTGGGTGAACCGCTGGTAGGCGTCGACCCGGCTCTGCACCTGGGCCGGGTTCCGGCCGTCGCATTCCAGGCTGCCGTTGATGCTGCGGATGGTCTCACCGAAGCCGGCGCCGTTGACCATCGCGTTGTGCGGGGTCATCGTGCCCGGGCCGGTTGAGGTCATCCAGTACCAGATGCCGGTCTTCCAGGCGACAGCCGGGTCGGTCTGCACCAGGTTCGGGTTGCTCAGCAGATTGATGCCCAGCGCGTCGCCGGCCGCCTTGTAGTTGAAGTTCCAGCTGAGCTGGATCGGGCCGCGGCCGTAGTACGCCGCCTGCCCTGCCGGGCAACCGTAGGACTGGCTGGTGTCGCAGTAGTGCGAGTAGTTCGCGGTGTTCTGCTCCACGATGTGAACCAGGCCGCCGGTCTCGTGGTTGACATTGGCCAGGAACGCTGCGGCCTCCTGCTTGCGCACCGTGTCCGACCCGGTCGCCGCGAACGCCGGGTACGCGCTGAGGGCGTTGACCAGACCCTGGTACGTGTAGAACGCGTTCCGGCTGGGGAACATCTGGTTGAACTGCGCCTCGGTGACGACGAACCCCGACGGATTCGACGTCGCAGGCGGCGTGGTGGTCGGGTTCGTCCCGCCGGTGCAGGCGTACGGTTCCCAGAACCAGGTGCTGATGATCGGATCGTAGCCCGGGTTGTCGTGCTCGGCGATGTAGAACCTGCCGTCGGTGTACTTGACGACGTTGCCGGTCACGTAGCTGGTTCCGGCGGCCCAGACGGTGAAGGTGCAACTCGCGTCACCGGGCTGCGTGGTCGGGGCGGTCGTGCCGCCGCCGCAAGTGCCCTGATCGGCCCAGACGCCAGAGCTGTTGCCGGTGGCGGGGTTCTCGTTCTGGGTCCACCACTTCGCCTGGTAGTTGTGGTCGCCGTACGAGGCAGTCATGCCTCCGGTGTAGACGGCGCTGGCGCTCCACGCGGCAGCGCAGGTCGCGGCGGAGGCCGGTGGCATGACCACCAGGGCCGTTGCCGTACCTGCAAGGGCGACGCCCAGCAGCGGCACCAGGACCCTGGCCCTGGGCACTCTTGGCAGTCTCAACAGTCTCGACATTGCTGGCTCCTTGTCTGGGAGAGGGGTCTCGGGGAGCGCTCTCGGGTCTTCGGGAAGCGCTCCCCGTAGAAGGATCGGAGGCAACGGTCAGGGCAGCGCGTCCAGGTGGGGAGCAACCGTGTTCGACCACGCGTTGCCGGCGGTCTTGTCCCAGTTGATCGACCAGGTCATCGCCCCGCGCAGGGTCGGCCAGGTCTGCTGTGGCTTGAAGCTGCCGCAGCTGGTACCCAGGGCAAGGCAGTCCATCGCGGCGTTGACCACGGACGGCGCGACGTACCCACCGCCGGCGGCGCTGGTCGAGGCGGGCAGCCCGAGGGCGACCTGGTCGCCGCGCAGCCCGGCTTGGAGGGCGATGCACGCCTGGGCGGTGATGAAGTCGACGGACCCCTGCGAGTACACCTTGCCGTCACAGCCGAGCATCGAGCCGGAGTTGTAGTACTGGGTGTGGACGACGGTCACAATGTCCTTGATCTTCAAAGCCAGGGACAGGTACGTCGATCCAGCCGACTGCATGAAGATTGTCTCTGGCGCCATGGTAATGATCAGATTGGAGCCGGCCTTGGTGCGCAGCGAGTGTAGAGCTGTGCTCATGGCGTCCGGGTTGACCCCGTTTTCCAGGTCGATGTCGACCCCGTCAAACCCGTAGGTCTGCATCAGCGAGTAGACGCTGCTGGCGAAGTTCGCGGCGGCGGTCGAGTCGCCGACCGAGACCGTGCCGTTCTGCCCACCCACCGAGATGATCACCCTGACACC
>JAFGOK010000222.1 GCA_016926535.1 Micromonosporaceae bacterium
GTTGCTGAGGGACGGATTGCCTCCCAGGTGAAAACCGAGTTGGTCTCCCGGTCCATCACAACGGCTGGTCAGCCGACGGTTACCATTGCTGGCTTCCCGTTCCTGACTCAGGTGATGACCGGCGAGTACGACAAGATCAGTGTAGGCATCGTTGCTGCCGAAGCGGGCGGCGTCAGATTCGATGCCATTGATCTTGATATTCGGCGGGTCAAGGCGGACCTGCAGCAGATCATGAACGGTTCCGGGACGGTCACGGCGGGTGAGATTACCGGGGAGGCCGTGATGGGCTGGGACGCGGCACGCCAGGCCCTTGAGGTCTCTGGACTGCCTCAGGTCGATCTGTCCGCCGTCGAGCTGTCGGTGGTTGAGGGCGCGGTGCGGTTGCGGGTTCCGCTGACCGTCAGCGGGCAGAGTGTTGCCTTCACGGCGACGGGCGTGCTCCAGGCGCAGCAGGGGGCGGTGAAACTGAAGATCACGAATGTTACAGCCGAGGGTGTTCCCGCTTCTGCCGCCGTGCAGAGGAAGGTGGACCAGTACCGCAAGGCGCTCGTGGTCGAGGTCGACGTGCCGCCCATGCCGTACGGGCTCGCCATCAAGTCCGTTCAGACTGATCAATCCGGAATATCGGTTATCACGCAAGCAAGTGATGTCGTTCTCGCGGGTTAGGGCTGCTGTGATGCGGACACAGTTGCTGGAACGACGTCCTCAGGGATCGGTGCGCCCCACCGCAGCGGGGTGGACGGTCCTGGTCGTCGTCATCTGGACGATCGCCTTGACCGCCCTGACCATTCGGGGCGTCCAGGACGGGCCAGCCACAGCGCCGGAACAGATCTCCATCGGGCCTGCCCTGGCCGATGCGGACGCCGTCCTCACCGACTTGATCACTGCGATCGATCCGACCCGCACGGTCGTCCGGATTGGCGAGTTCCGCCAGATCGAGGATGAGTGCCAGGTGACCGCAGCGAGGTCGGGGACGAGGCACGAACGGATCGTCAATGCCTATGCCGCCCCGGGAGGCGAGGCCAACCTTCTGGCGTCGCTGGCCGCCTCCATGCCCGAGCGGTACGAGATTCACCTGAGGACCCAGAGCGGTGGCGTGCTGTTTACCGCGATCGACAGCGATTTCATCACGGTTCGGGGCACCGTGAGCGGGAGTGGGGAAATCCGGGTGTCGATCGACACGGGCTGCCGTCCCGGCCAGGTGCCGCAGCGCGGGCAGGACGGGCTCGACCAAGCACCGCAGGAGGCGAGAGATGCTGCGGCCGGAGCGATCGCGGCACTCGGGTTGACCCCGACCAGCTGGGAGGCTGTCACGGTCGAGTGTACGGATGAGCGGCGAATGTGGATGGTGACGGCCAGCGCGACCGGATCCGTCCTCGACCTTGGCCGGGCGATCAACGCACCACCCGGCTCAACTGCGGTGCTGGACCAGCCGACCATCGTCGCCTACCGCGTCCAGGGCACCGCAGTAGTCGTATCGGCATCCAGGGAGACGATCGCAGCTTCGGCGACGACGGTGTGCCGGAGTTGAGATGGCACGCCGTAGGATCCTGGGTGATGGTCACTGAGATCGGATTTGTCAGCCTGCTGATCGCAGGCCTGGGCGGTCTCGCGGGCGCACTGATCTATGCTGCGATTCGAATTTCGAGAGGTCGCTGGTGAGCCAAGAGCAGCCGTTGCTGGTTGGGTCGACGCCGGTCGATCCGTATCCGTTCGTCGAAACCCATGATCTGAGGGTCGGCCCGGACCTGCATCGGGCGCTTCTCGGTCTGCTTCCGCTGGTTGGCGTCTGGCGGGGGCGGGGCAAGGGAGGCTACCCCGAGGAGGCGCAGTATGGGGGCGGGGAGTATGACTTCGCCCAGGAAGTCCGGTTCAGCCATGATGGTCGGCCCTTCCTGAGCTACGAGTCCAGGTCATGGCTGCTGGACGGGGACGGTCAGGCAGTGCGTCCACTTCTGCGGGAGATCGGGTGGTGGCGCCCCGTGCTGGACGAGCGTGGGGATGCGACCGACGAGTTGGAGGTGCTGCTGTCGTACCCGACCGGGATGCAGGAGCTGTACCTCGGAAAGGCCACAGGGACGACGCGGTTCGAGCTGGTGACGGATGCCGTCGTGCGCACGTCGACCGCCCAGCCGGTCGCGGCCGGACATCGGCTGTACGGCATCGTCGGCGGCGCGCTGCTGTACGCGTACGACCTGGCGGCTGCCGGCCAGCCTCTCCAGTCGCATGTCTCCGCCAGCCTGCAACGGATCGCCGGATAAACCATCCGTCTGGTGGCGGCCCAGGGCCGTCAGCGCTCGAAGCCGAGAAGGTCGAGCAGTCTGGTCGTCACCGGGGGCTGGGCTAGGGCTGCGCCATCCAGGGATCGGATCGCCGCGATGCCGCGCACCGAGGAGGTCAACCACGCGCCGTCGGCGGCGAGAAGGTCAGTTGGGCGGACCATGCGCAGGTCCGTGCGCCACCCGAGCGAATCGGCGTGTTCGAACAGCCACGCCGCCGTCGTCCCAGCGAGAATGCCGGTCTGATCCGGAGGCACGGTACACAGGACGTCCCCGTCAAGCCACACCAGCGTTGCCGTTGGAGCCTCCAGGGCATACCCATCAGTGGACACCCACAGCACGTCGTCCACTCCGCCGGAGACACCCCACCGGAGGGTTGCCATGTTGACCGCGTACGAAAGGGTCTTCGCCCCAGACAGGAGCCAGGGGGTACGGACCCTGGACCGGGCGGCGACACCAAGGCCCGCGGTGCGGACGGCGACACCCTGCTGGCGGGCGGAGCGCATGCTGCTGGGCAGCGGCTTGACCGTCGCGAAGACCGTCGGCGGCCCTCCGCTCTCTCTGCCTCTGGTGCAGACCAGGCGTAGGGCGGCCTCGTCGGAGCTTTCCCAGGCCTGGCACGCGACGTTCGCCAGATCCGCCAGCGCTGGCAGCGGAGGAAGCTGCAGATCAAGAAGCTCCGCGGACCGGTTCATCCGCTCAAGATGCCGCTCCAGCAGCCATGGGCGACGGTCGCGGACGTGCATCGTCTCGAAAACGCCATCACCGCGGAGGAGGCCAAGATCGTCCGCATGCAGCAGCGGAGTGTCCCCCGGTACAACGCCGACCCCGAGAACAGCGATCACCTGATGATCAGCCACGTTGGAAGCGTAGCCCGCCGGATCACGAATAGGATCTGATCTGTGACCTCTTCTTCAGGGCATGCCGACGCTTCAGGGCTCGCCGACCTTCTGCGATCCCGAGGGCTTCGCCTGACCGCGCCGCGGCAGCTTGTTCTGGAGGCGGTGCGCTCGCTTGGTCACGCGACTGCGGACCAGGTCCATGCAACCGTCGCGGAGCAGGCGGCCGGGGTCAACATCACGACGGTGTACCGGACGCTGGAGCTGCTTGAAGAGCTCGGTCTCGTCACCCACGTCCATCTTTCCCACGGGGCCCCGACCTATCATCCGGCTGGCCGGGACCAGCACGTCCACCTGGTGTGCCACAGCTGTGGGCGGATCGAGGAGCTGCCCATGAGCGTCCTGGCCGAGCTCGCGCGGCAACTGGCTCAGCAACAGGACTTTCGGCTTGATATCGCGCACGCGGCGCTGTTCGGCACGTGTGCGGCGTGTACGGCGTGTGCGGCCGGAAAGACGTCAGCGCGCTAGCCAGAGTTAGCGATGTGCTTGCTCTTGCAAGCACATCGGGGTACGTTGGGTTCTGTGGAGGACAACCCTGGCGAGGCTCGTGACCTCGGGACATTCATCCGAGATCTGCGCCGCAACGCGCGGATCTCGATGCGCCAGCTCGCCCAGCAGGCAGGGGTCAGCAATCCGTACCTCAGCCAGATCGAGCGAGGCCTTCGGAAGCCGAGTGCGGAGGTGCTGGCCCAGCTCGCCGGCGCGTTGCGGGTCTCAACTCCAGTGATGTATCTGCGCGCCGGGTTGCTCGACGCGCTGGATGGCCACGGGGTTCCTGCCGCGATCGCGGCTGATCCAGATTTGACGATGGCGCAGAAACAGTCGCTGACGCAGATCTACGAGACATTCCGGCGTGAGAACGCTCGTGCTTCTGCGGATGCCGCTGCCGGGCCGGGCGTGCAGGGACAATCCGAGCCCCAGGAGCGTCGGGGGGCTCGCCAGGACAGCAAGGACTGAAGGAGTCCGACATGGCAACCAAGAAGATCAACAAGATTCCCACGCCGCTGTACGCGGCAGCCGGGGCCGGAGACCTCGCCTACGAGAAGCTGCGGGAGTTGCCGCAGAAGGTGACCCAGTTGCGGGGCCGGGTCGCCGAACTGCGCCCGGTGGTGGAGGAGCGGGTTCGCAGGAGGGCCCACGCCGCGCAGGGCAAGGCGACCGCTGTTTTCGGAGATCTTGTCGCTCGTGGCGAGCGAGTCGTTCGTACCGCTCGGACTGACCGGCCGTCGGAGCAGCCGACAACGGAGGTCAAAGCGGTCACCGCAGCGAAGACCGCCCAGAAGAAGGCTCCGACCAAGCGGACCCGTCCGACGGACACAGCTCAGGAGCAGTAGACCGGCCAGCACAGCGAACCATCCCCCGTGGAGTCGGTCCAGGAAGTGCCTGCCTGGTCGCGCTCCACGGGGCCATCCCATGCGCTCCATGGGGGTCATCCCACGGCTGGATGACACTCGACCTCTGGTTTGCCCGCTCACACAGGTTCGCCCGGCCTCTAAGCTCAATACCATGCATATCGCAGCACCGGTGTTCTACCAGGTGGTCGTTGCCTGGATCGCCATCATTCTGGCCGTGGTGACATTCGTGGTGGAGCTCATCGCGTTTGTGCACTGTGCCATGCAGCGGGCCGATGCCTTCAGCGCGGTCGGTACGTTCTCCAAGGGGATGTGGCTCCTCATGATTGCCGGGACCGCGCTCTTCATCATGCTGGGGTTCGGCGCGGGAGGGATCCTCTCCGGCATCCTTGCCATGGTGCCGATCACCATTGCCCTGATCTATCTGCTTGACGTCCGGCCAGCCCTGCGGGACGCGACAGGCGGCCACGGGCCCTGGTAACAGCGGCCCTCAACAGCGTGCCGGAGCGTTACGGAGAGGTCTCACTGGGTACGCAGTCCGGTAAGTAGATCCACTTCACCGGAGACCTGGAGGACCTCGAACGGCACTCTGCCGTAGACCGCCAGCATCAGATCGCTCGCGGTTCCACTGGCTGTCGCGCGCTCGTGGTGGTCATCGTCGTCGAACAGGGTCTCGGTGTCGAGGAGCGCGATTCCTCCGGAGCGGAACCTGACGTACCAGATCTGATCGATATCCGTGGCTTGGAGGGCGACGACGCCTGGGCGGGTGCTGGGGGTCGTGCCTCTTCCTGCGGCGAGATGGGTGTCGATCGCCTCGGCTAGGCCATCCGCGGCCAGTCTCGGTTCGATCGGCTCCGCAAGGCCCGTCGCCATCTGGGCGTCCCACCGGCGGAGGGCTGTCTCGTTGGCCATCCTGCGGTGCCAGAAGATGGCCTTCTTCGACTGCGGCGCCCAGTTCCAGGCCGGCGAATCAGCATCAATCGCTTCAAGCGTCACCAGAAGAGCTGAGTAGGTCGCATTCCACCACTCCAGGAGGGGGGTTGCTCCGGGCGTGAAGTCGGACGATGTCGTTTCCGGTCGGCTCGTGACGTGCCGGGTGACGTGGTTCGAGACCCAGGAGTAGACCCCGCCGAGGTGGGTTACCAGGTCGGTCATGGTCCAGCCGGGGCAACTCGGCACGGGAAGGGCGAGCGTGTCGTCCTGGCTGACCGCCGCGGCGAACGCGACCGCTTCTGTCCGGAGCGCGGCGAGCCAGAACTCCTTCGTGCCGTGCGATTTGCCCATTCGTTTCCTCCCGCGTATACCGGTGATCACCGTCATGGCGTCTCAGCCTAGGGTGAGATATGTGCCTGAACGTAGCCGATTGGCAGGTGTCCTGGTGGTGAATGCAATCCGCGAGCAGTTGCCCCTGGCGGAGTACACAACGCTACGCCTCGGCGGATCGGCCGAACGAATGATCATCGCTGAGACGGAGGCGGATCTTGTTGCTGCGGTACGCTCGGTGACCGGACAACTGCTCGTCCTGGCTGGCGGCAGCAACGTCGTGGTTTCGGACCAGGGGTTTCCTGGAACCGTCGTGCTGGTGCGGACGACCGGGATTGCCATCGCCGATCAGCAGGGGGCCGACCGGGTGACCTGGAGAGTCGCGGCCGGTGAGCCCTGGGATGACGTGTGCGCCGCTGCGGTCACCGCCGGGCTTTCCGGGATCGAATGCCTCTCGGGGGTGCCAGGCTCGGCTGGCGCGACTCCGGTGCAGAACGTCGGGGCATATGGCCAGGAGATTGCGGACAGGATCGTCGGGGTGTTGGTGTACGACCGCCAGCGGGACGAGATTCGGCCGATGACGCCAGAGGCGTGTCACTTCACCTACCGCAGCAGCGTGTTCAAACGAAACGATCGTTACGTGCTGCTCTCAGTCGACCTATCGCTTTCCGTCGACCGTCACTCGATGCCGATCCGGTACGGGGAACTCGCTCGCGCCCTGGACGTGGACCCTGGAGCCCGAGCGCCGCTGGACGAGACCCGCCAGGCCGTGCTGTCGCTCCGGGCGAGCAAGGGCATGGTGCTCGACGAGGAGGATCCAGACACGAGGTCGGTCGGCTCGTTCTTCACGAATCCGGTGCTCGACCTGGCGGCGATGGAGCGGCTGCGGCGCCGGGCCGCCGGCTGCGGTGAGGTGCCCGCCTGGCCGGTCGGGGACGGAACCTTCAAGACCAGCGCCGCTTGGCTCATCGAGCGGGCGGGGTTCCTGAAGGGGTACACGATCACCGACGGCACGATTCCCGCAGGTACGGTCGCAATCTCCGGCAAGCACACCCTGGCCCTGACCCATCGGGGCGGGGGCACGACCGACGGGCTGCTGCGGCTCGCCAGGGCGATCCGCGACGGGGTGGACCGGCGGTTCGGTGTGCGGCTGGATCCGGAGTGCGTCATGGTTGGTTGTGCCCTCTGAGGGGCCGTAGCGCCTCGCGGGTCGGGGCGACGGCGTTCCAGCGCACGGTCACCTCGCCCTGACGCCACCGGCGCGGCCCGCCGATCACCGGCCATCCGGTGTCACGAAGACCGGAGACCGCGTGCCACCACCGCTGGCGCGGGCCGAATGCCGCATATGCCGCTGCGGCCCGCCACGAGTGCTCCAGCGCCCCGAGGAAGTCGTGCACTCGCTCGCCTGGGACATTGTGATGGATGAGGGCTTTGGGGAGGCGCGTCGCCGCAACGGCTGGCGAGGAGATTTTTTCAAGATCCATTGACAGAGTCAGGCTGCGTGGTCCGGCCTGATCGAGAGCGACCCAGGCTGCGAGGGTCCCGGTCTCGTCGCAGGTGCCCTCAACCAGGACGCCCCCCGGGGCCAGGGCGGTCGCCATCATTGCCCACGCCTCGGCGGCCTGCCCTTCCTCGTACTGGCGCAGGACATTCATCGCCCGGACGAGGTGCGGGCGGAGACCTGCCAGCTCGAATCCGCCACAGGTGAACGCGAGACTGGGCGGGTCTGCGGAGGCCTGGGCTGCTGCCACCCGCCCGGTGTCGATCTCCAGGCCGACGACCCGGAGGCCGGGCCCCGCGACCGACCCCAGCCTGGCCAGCAACTCGA
>JAFGOK010000223.1 GCA_016926535.1 Micromonosporaceae bacterium
CAGTCCTCAACGGGGAAAGTCGCTGTTCCGACGTCCGGAATTCGGGTCTTGTGGACGATGTTGTGGACCGGGTCGAGCTGGCGGATGTAGGCGTACTCCGCACGCGCGGCTGCCGAACGGTCCGGATAGAGCTCCCATCGGATTCGGCATGCCAGCCGGTACCAGGGTGCATGGTGGCTGCTGTGCTGCCCGAGTCTGTGGCCGAGGTCGTCGGTCAAACCGACGTAGAGCACCCGACCATCGACGTCTTCGGCGATGTAGACGTATGCCGCCTCTGGGCGAATCTTGATTTCCCCGCAATCGATCGGGGAGAGGGTTCGCTTCACGTCTTCGATGGGATCACGCAGACCACCGCGCGCACCATCGGATGATCTTGGAGTACTTTCTCCTCTGTAAGCATCGTTCGGTTCTCCACTCGCGAGGGAGATACCGAGTTCGTGCAGGTGAGGGGGTGTTTGTGGGGCTAGCTGGAATCGAACCAGCGACCTCAGAGTTATCAGCTCTGCGCTCTAACCGACTGAGCTATAGCCCCGTATGCGGCTGCTTCGCCACCTTCTGCGCTAGGCGCTTCCGTACTGGCGCGACGAGCTAGGTTACCGCACGCAGAGCACAAGCCTCAAACCGGTTCCCCCCTCGCCACGCCATCCAGTTGATCAATCCTTCTCCGCAAGAGTCAACTCTATGCCGCCAACCAGATCTGCGCAGACGTTGTAGATGAACGCCCCAAGGGTCGACAACGCCGTGAACAGAACGACGTTGACCAGCCCGACCATGGCGGCACCGCCAATGATCCCCTTGGCTGTCACCTTGACACTCGTCGTGTCCCCGCCCGTTGCACCGATCATGTCGACGAGGGCCTTGTTGACACTGCCAAAGACACCCATGGCGTCCAGAGCGAGGTACAACACTGATGTGGCCACGATCACAACAACGAAGAGCACGAACGACACCGCGAAGGAGAACTTCATCACAGACCACGGGTCAATACGCTTGAGATGCAACCGAGCTCTGCGAGGGCCTCTGCCGGCAGCGGCCGACACCGTCGCCCTCGCCGCCCGAACGGCCTCCGTGACCCGGCCGGAGCCGATGACAGACCCGGTCGGCTGTGTTGCCTGCGCTCCGCCGGGGACACCGCCCGCGCCACTCAGCGACAGCGGAGCCAGGCCAGGGGCGGTCCGGACGCTCGCCCTCGCGACCGCCGGGATCACCCCAGTCGACGACGGAACGGTGCCGCCGCCTAGCCCCTGCGGCGAGGCCGCTGCTGGCTTATCCGGCGGCGGTGGCATGCCTGGCGGCCGCGTGTACTTCACCCCGGTTGTCGACGTTTTCTCAGCATTTGGGACAGTCGCCCTGCCAACGGCTGAGCGCCCCCCACTGTCCTCTGCTGGAGTCTCAGGGGTCTCCTCCGCCTTGCCCGCGGCGCTTTCAGCCACGCCCTTCGAACCAGCCACGGCAGTGGGTTCCGCGGTCTGCTCACCGGGCTTGCCCGGGGTCTCGGCCTCGGCAGCACTCGCCGTCGCCTGTGTCTCGGTCATGCGCTAATCCTGCTCCTCGGGCTCGTCGGCGTTACGAGCGATGGCGACGATGGTCACGCCTTCTGGAAGGTCCATCAGCTTGACCCCCATTGTGTTCCGATCTCGGGTCCGCCGAACAGGCTTTACCGGGGTTCGGATCACGCCGCCGTTCGAGGTGATGGCAAACAACTCGTCGTCCGGGCTGATCGCCACCGCTCCGACAAGGCCACCGCGGCGCGATGTGATTTTAGCCGTGAGGACGCCCTTGCCGCCCCGCCCCTGGATCGGGTATTCGTCGATCGGGGTGCGTTTGGCATATCCGCCGTCCGTCGCGACCAGCACATCCATACCTTGGCGAACAACCTCCATGGAAAGCAACTCGTCTCGGTCCGCGAACCGCATGCCGATGACGCCGGAGGTCGCCCGGCCCATCGGGCGCAGCGCCTCATCGTCCGCCCGGAATCGAATCGCCTGGGCGCACTTGCTCACAAGAAGAAGATCGTCCTCCGCACTGATCAGTGCGGCCCCGACCATTTCGTCCTCGTCCGGCAAGTTGATCGCTATAATGCCGCCGGTCCGGTTCGAGTCAAACTCGTCCAGCTTGGTCTTCTTGACCCTGCCGTTCCTGGTCGCCAGGACGAGATACGGCGCGACCTGGTAATCCGCTATTTCAATGATCTGCGCAATATGCTCATCTGGCTGGAACGCCAGCAGGTTGGCAACGTGCTGGCCTCGGGCCGTCCGGCTGGCCTCAGGCAATTCGTACGCTTTTGCCCGGTACACCCTGCCCTTGTTCGTGAAAAACAGCAGCCAGTCATGAGTAGAGCAGACGAAGAAGTGGCTGACGATGTCGTCCTGCCGCAACGCGGCACCCGCCACCCCCTTGCCTCCCCGCTTCTGCGACCGGTAGTTGTCCACTTTGGTCCGCTTGGCGTAACCGGTCCGAGTGATCGTCACCACAACGTCCTCGCGCGCGATGAGGTCCTCCATCGAGACCTCACCGTCGAAAGGAATGATCTTGGTACGACGATCATCCCCCCACTTGGCGACGATCTCTGCGAGCTCCTCCGAGACGATCTGCCGCTGCCGTTCCGGCTTGGCCAGAATGTCCTTCAACTCCGAGATCTCAACCTCGATTCGGGCCAGATCATCGATGATCTTCTGCCGCTCCAGCGCAGCCAAGCGCCGCAATTGCATGTCGAGGATTGCCGTCGCCTGAAGCTCATCGACGTCCAGCAACCGGATCAGGCCAGTCTTGGACTCCTCCGCGCTGGCCGACCGCCGGATGAGGGCGATGACCTCGTCCAGCAGGTCAAGGGCCTTGACCAGGCCACGCAGGATGTGCGCCCGTTCCTCGGCCTTGCGCAACCGGTACCGGGTCCGCCGCACAATGACCTCGACCTGGTGGGCGACGTAGTACCGCACGAACTGAGCCAGGTTGAGGGTCCGCGGCACCCCGTCGACCAGCGCCAGCATGTTGGCGCCAAAGGTCTCCTGCAACTGCGTGTGCTTGTACAGGTTGTTCAGCACGACCTTGGCGACAGCGTCACGCTTGAGCACGATGACCAGCCGAAGGCCGGTCCGTCCAGAGGACTCGTCCCGGATGTCGGCGATCCCGGCCAGCTTGCCTTCCTTGATCAGATCAGCGATCCGCTCAGCAAGATTATCTTGATTTACCATATATGGGAGTTCAGTCACGATGAGCGAGGTGCGACCTTTCCGGTCTTCCTCGACCTCGACCACCGCCCGCATCCGGATTGAGCCCCGACCAGTCCGGTACGCGTCGTTGATGGCATTTGTCCCGACGATCAATCCGTAGGTCGGGAAGTCCGGCCCTTTGACGATCTTTATAAGCTCGTCAAGCGTCTCCGCCTCATCGACTTCTGGGTGGTCGAGACACCATTGCACGGCTTGGGCGATCTCACGAAGATTGTGTGGCGGAATGTTGGTCGCCATGCCGACCGCAATCCCCGCACTGCCATTAACCAGCAGATTCGGGATACGTGACGGCAAGATCGTTGGCTCCATCGCCCGGCCGTCGTAGTTCGGCACCAAGTCGACGGTGTCCTCGTCGATGTCCCGGAGCATCTCCATGGCCAGCGGCTGGAGTCGCGATTCCGTGTTGTGGCTGACGAATCCGTTGGTGATGAACGCGTGGTCGGCGGTGTCGACCCGGAGACTGTAGACGGCCTGAATCCCCGCCTCGGCGATCTCCTCAACCCTCGCGTAGTAGAACCGCCCGTCGACCAGCGGCTCGACGACGTCAGCAACGCCCGGCTCGGTGATCCGTGCGATGATCTCACCGCGGTCGCGTTCCCACGGGGCAATCCGGTCGATGAGATTCGACCGCAGCCAGTCCGTCGCCTCAGCGTCACGAGACCCATGGTCCCGGAGAAAATCGCCGACGAAGGGGATCAGATCGCTGCCCAGCGGGCGCCCCATCGCCGCGACCTGGGCAACAGCCAGCTCTAGGCGGCTCTGCTTGCGGCCGAGAAAACCGACCGCCCTGGCGAAGATCCTCGCGTCGCGCCACTGGGTGATCGTGACACCGATCTCCCCGGTGTCGTACTCCCGCAGGCCCGCGACGACGCCGAACTCCAGCAGCAACTGCTGGACCTCCCTGGCCAGCCGCACGCTGCGCGTCGCGAACGAGATCTGCAGCGCGGTCCTCGGGTTCAGGATCAGTGCGCCGTCGACCTCGAACAGCGATTGCAGGAACGCACGCTTGACAGCAGGGCTGCCCCGCATGACGAAGGTCGGGACGATCTGGTTGACGCCATGGTCTCCAACGATCTCCGCGAACACGCTGTCCCGCAGAGGCGTGAGATCGTCGACCTCCAGCTCGCGGACGGTCAAGCCATCCGCGATCAACCGCTCCCCGGTCAGGCACGTCACACCCACGGCCGCTTCGTACGCCCCGAGCACTCGCAGCACGTAGTCGCGGTCCATGGTGTTGAACCCGACCTTGCGCTGCACCGTCCAGCCCTCGCTGACCAGTGCCGCCGCGCACACGGCAGCCTCGACGGTCTCCTGCTGCGGGACTCCGATTTCGTCCGTCGCCACTCGCTGCATCACAACGTGGTCGCCTGGGGTGACCTCTGCCATCAGCTTCCACAGCAGGGTCGGAACACCCGCGACCGGGACGAGGCAGAGCACCGGGTGGTTCGGAGTACCGGTGAGCTCGTACCCCTCCCGCGTACGCAACCGGAGCGTCTGGTGCTCTCCGGAGTGGAACAGCTTCGTCGCGAGCGCGAGGTCCCCGTTCCGGTCAAAGACCTTGACCCGGAGGTCGTTGTCGGAGTTCGGCTGGGCTCCGGGGACCAGCTGAGCGATCGGGATCGTCCCCTGGACCGTCCGGACCAGCGTCTCACCCGTCACGCAGTACCGCATGGCTGCTGGCGGGTCGTTGCCGGGTGATCCGAAGTTGCCGTTACCGTCGATCAACGGATACCGCAGGGACCAGGGCTGCGCCATACGGACCAGCGCGTCGTAAATCGCTGAGTCGCCGTGCGGGTGGAACTGGCCCATCACGTCGCCGACGACCCGGGAGCACTTGACGTAGCCGCGCTCTGGGCGATACCCACTGTCGTACATCGCGTACAGGATCTTGCGGTGCACCGGCTTGAGGCCGTCGCGGACATCGGGGAGTGCACGGCCGACGATCACGCTCATCGCGTAGTCGAGGTAGGACCGCTGCATCTCGACTTCGATGCCGACCGGCTCAATCCGCCCGCGAACCCCGAGTGGGCTCATATCATCGCCGACCGTGTCCGGCGACACCGGCTCTCCCCCGTTTGGATCGCCGTTGGCCGGACCTGTCGTGTCGCTCACGCGTCAAACCTTCTTCGCTCTGGGCAGGTCAGAAGCCAGCCCGCTCGTGGAGTACAGGGAATAGATCTTGGAGGCGACCCGTACTCGCGGTTGCGGCGACGGGCCTGCCGGATACACGTTCTCAGATGTCGAGGAAACGCACGTCCTTCGCGTTCCGCTGGATGAACGTGCGGCGAGCTTCGACGTCCTCACCCATGAGAACGCTGAACAGTTCGTCCGCAGTTGCGGCATCGTCGAGGGTCACCTGGCGGAGGGTCCTCGTCGCCGGGTTCATGGTGGTCTCCCACAACTCCGGGTAGTTCATCTCGCCGAGGCCCTTGAACCGCTGAATGTCGTCGGGCTTGGCGTTCGGCTTCTTCTCCTGCCGGATCGCGATCAAACCATC
>JAFGOK010000224.1 GCA_016926535.1 Micromonosporaceae bacterium
AGACCGTTCCGTCCGGGGCGGCCGCGACGCTGGGTGCTCCAGAGAGCTCGGGTCCTCCAGAGAGCATGGCCTGCTGGGCCGGGCCGCCGTCTCCGGAGTAGCCCTTAGTCCCGGTGCCGGCGAGGGTGGAGATGCGGCCATCCGGGGAAAGTCTGAGCACGCGGGACAGTTCATCGGCGATGTAGACGGTGCCGTCGGCTCCCACCGAGAGGCTGCGGGGGTTCTGCAGGGCAACCGAGGTGGCTGGCTGGTTGTTGACGATGGGGCTTGAGTCTTTTGTCCAGGAGGCGAGACTCCCGGTGCCTGCGACCGTGGTGATCATGCCGCTGGGGGACACTGCCCGGATGGCGGTGGTTTCTGCGATGTAGACCGTGCCGTCCGGGGCCACCGCGACCGCGCTCGGGTAGTCGATTGTGCTCTGGGTCGCTGGAACACCGTTGCGGTAGCTGTCTCCGGCCTTGTCGGAGCCGGCGAAGACGGTGAGCTCGACCTCGCCGGTCTCACCGGCATACGCGGGGGTTGGCGCGATGGGCCACAGCAGGACAATCAGCGCGGCCAGGGATGATGCGGCGAGGGGGCGGGTCCGGGTCACGCACCAGTGTCTATCACAGGGGGGCGACCGAATGCTGCCCCGCGGGCGTGGACAGGACCGGCTACAGTTGCGCCGCTTGGCTCGTCGCCGGCGACATCGCTGCCTGGGGAGGACGATGATGGAATCGATTGGTGACTATCTCGACAAAATGGTTGTATCGGTGCTGTCGCCCGATCGGTGTATTCGCGCCCTGGTTTCGAACTACCTCGACGTCGAGGTCTCATTTCGCCCTGGAGCGCTCGCTCGGTACCGCGAGGAAGACCTGTCGCACCAACTCGCCCGTCTGGGGGTGTTGACCTGGGTGGGCTACCACCGGGGCAGGTCCGAGGCCTACCGGCGGTCGAGAGGGCTGAGCGCCGAGGAACTGGCCGCAGCGGAGCGGCCATCGGCGGATCCGCAGCGCGTCGCGTACGACAAGGCATTGAATGCGATTGAGGGCAGAGGCGTTTCCTCCGGCGACGCCATTGGAATCCGCACCGTTGGCATGATGCAGTGGTGGGTGGACGTCCGGCCCGGTTCGATCCGGCAACTGGGGGAGAAGACCTTCCTGGCGGAAATCCATTCTGCGATAACGTCTCTGCTGCACGACCGGGAGATGAAAATCGTCGTACTCAAAGCCGAGCATTTCGACCTGGGCATTCCGAAGAAATGGCTCAAACTGATGAGGGAACTACAGGCTGCCAATGCTCGGCGCGATGGATGACGGCGAAGCTGGCTCAATCACGGCCAAAGGTCATTGCGTAGCCGGTAGCTGGCCCGCAGACGATGCCGGGGTCGCCGCGGCCCTCACTGCCATGGCTGCGGCTACGGTCCTTGCCTGCGGCGACGGCGGAGCCTGAGCACGAGGATCACACTGGCGCAGACGACTGCGATGAGTACGAGGGCGAGGATGGCGAATCCCACGGCGACCTGCCCAGTCGAGTAGCCTGTGTCCCGGTCGGTGTCCAGGTCCGCGAAGGGGTCGGTCTCGTTCGACTGTGCTGGGGAGTCGCTGGCCGAAGCGCTGGGGTCGACCGGCTCCTGGGTCAGGGCCTTGAGAGGGTTGATGACCCCGTAGCCGTACTGGTTGTCCTTGCCGACGCTGCCCCGGTCGGTCGCTGTTGCCTTCAGATGCTGGAGGATCTGGGCGGGAGTGAGGGCCGGGTACTTCGCCCGGAGGAGCGCGACGACTCCGGCGGTGATCCCCGTGGCCGCGCTGTTGCCGCTGACCTCTGTGTATCCGCCGCCGGGTTTGGGCGCCGGGATGTTGGCTCCCGGGGCCGACAACTGGATGGAGTCGGAGGTGACGGAGACCTCTGAGGCGAAGTCGCCCTGCCGGTTGACGGAGGAGACAGCGACGACCCCACGGTAGGCGGCGGGGAAGCCAGTCGTGGTCTCCGGGAGGTTGGAGACACCGGCGATGATCGGCACCCCTCTTGCGAGGGTATAGGTGATCGCTTCCTCCTCCTGGGGAGTCCCACCACCTGCGCTCGCGATGCAGATGACGTCGGCTCCCTGCTGGACCGCCCAGACGATCCCCTCAGCTGCCCTTACGGCAGCCTTCATACCTTTGGGATCGTCTGTCTCGTAAATCGTGTAGGGAAGGATCTTGGCTTTGGGGGCGAGGCCAAGGATGCCGCTGGCGCCGCCTGAGCCGTGGCCGTGGCCGGCAATCAGCGAGGATACTCTCGTGCCGTGCCCATCCGGGTCGGTCCGACCGTCTTGACCCTCAGTGACGCCACTCCTGCCTGGCAGGACGCTGCCGGCAAGATCCGGCTGGGTCTGGTCGACTCCTGTGTCGAGGACCGCGACCGTGATGCCCTCCCCCTGGGTGATGGCATGGAGTTGGGAAACGTTGAGGAAACCCAGGTGCCACTGGGCGTCTCGCACAGCGTCGGCTCGTGCCGGGCTGCCAGGTGCTGTCACGAGTCCACAAACCAGGGCCAGCACGGTGCTGACGCGGGTCAGTCGCGAGGTTCTCACAACCGCTCTCCTTTCTGACCGAGATGCGGTCCCGGCCACTCGTCCCGAGGGTTGTAGGGGACCGGCGGCTCGACCACTGCGGGAACCCCCTCTTCGACCTCCCACACCTCATTGCCCTGTGGGGTGTCCGCTTGCACCTCAGGTTCATGCTTAGCCCTGTTGCCCGGCCGTCCCGAGGCTCCAGCAGGCCGTGTTGCCTGGTTATCGGCGGCTGTCGATGGTCGTGCCCGACCGGTCACACTCCTGCTCGCTGCGGGTGTCGCTTCCCCAGAGCCAGCGCCCAAGCCGGTGCGGGTGCCGGGAGCACCCGTCGCAGGCGAAGCTGGCCGGCTGCCGGAGCCGGTTCCCCGCCCGGTCTGCCACGTCGCACCCCGGACTCCAGCAGGCAGTTGCGGAGTACTTCGGCCGGTGCCAGTCATGGTCGAAGGGAACAATCCACCCATTCCTGCGGTACCGGGGGATCCGGTCCCCGGCAAGG
>JAFGOK010000225.1 GCA_016926535.1 Micromonosporaceae bacterium
CGCCAGGACAGGTACTCCCGGACGATCGCCTTCCTGACGTACGCCTCCGGCGCATCCATCTGGTGGATCCGGCCCCACTTCTGGTGGGCCCTCGCCAGCACCTCCTGGACGATGTCCTCGGCCAGATGGCCGTTACCGCACAAAACATACGCGAATCTCAGCAAAGCCCGGCTGCGGGCGATGACGAACGAGTCGAAGTCGTCCGTCATCGGCCCGCCTCCGTCAGCTGGCAGCTCAGCAGGACTGGTAGACGTACGTTCCCGAGCCTGGTGCGGTGACGTCACGATCACGCTGGATGATCGAAAGCGTACTACCATACCGGCGACAGGCCTGCTGGAAATGCGTTGTGTCGTACTCGATCACGACGACCCGGGAACCATAGGCATCGACGAATCCCTGACATTCCATGACCCCCTCGGTCAGCTCGTAGTCGGCACAGGATTCGGCGATGGCGAAGTCGAATCCGATCTGGGACTTCCCGATGCCTGCGATCTCCACCGTGTTCTTCTGCCCCATCGCAAGACCCCGGCTGTGCGCGTACCCGGTCAGCTGCGTGGCATACGCCACCGCCTGTGCCCGGGTCAGCGTGCCGCCCGATCGGGTCCACGAGTCGAGATTGTCGACCTCGACCGCGTCGAATCCCTTGGCAGAACACTCGTCGATCCAGGCTCCGACGATGGTGACCAGCGCATCTCGCTTGGCGCTCGTCGAGATGTCCAGCAACACCTCGTTCCAGTCCCCGTCGACGACGTACTCGCCGCCCCTCTTCAGTAAAAGATCATCATGGGTGCGCTTCCAGTTTGACAGCTCCTCCGGCTGGGCCTGGAAGCCATTGACGTAGCAGATGTTGTACACGCCGGGGGCCGGGGACGCCCCGTGATCCCGGCTGACCGCGCCGACCCCGGCGGGCACCCCGTATGGCTGCCCGATCTGGTAGTCGAATCCCGCGTTGGCCGGGAACGGGATCAGGGTCCCTGGGGCGGCCGAAGTGCTTGCCCCGGCGCTGCGGGAGGGCGCGGCCGGGGAGCCCGACGCGGTCGGGGAGGACGCCGGCAGGGTGGTCAGGGTCGGGCTGGCCCCGGGAACGGCGGTGGCCGTTCTGCTGGCCGAAGCGACCGGCCCCGGCTTCGGCCGCTTACCCCATCGTCCGCGGTCCCCGGCGGCAGCGGTGCCGGCAGCGCCGAGGAGCACGACGCCGAGTGCCACAGAGATGATCATGGCCCGGTGAAGGCCTGTACGTTCGGTCATTCGGGACTCCTCGCCTGGATCATGCTTCCCCTCTACTGACCCAATGCCGCGAGTCCCCGCCAGTGCTGCGCCGTTCGAGAAAATGCTGGAAGATCTCGGAAGGACTCCAGGAGGATCTCAGGAGTCGAGCTCGTCCATCGCCCGGTAAATCCGCTTTTCGGAGATCGGATACGCCGTTCCCAGCGTCTGGGCGAAGAGGCTGACCCGAAACTCCTCGATCATCCACCGCAGCTCCTCCACCCGCCGCCGGTGCTGACCACCGCCCGCTTTCGCCAGCAGGTCCTGGTACTCCTGCCAGACCTCCGCGATCCGAGCCATCCGGTCGGCGTCCCGCTGGGTGTCCCCGGCGCAGCGGTCGAGCCGGTGGTCGATGGCCTGAAGGTATCTCGGCAGGTGGGGCAGGTTCTTCCAGCCGGTCTCCATGACGAACCCCCGGTGCACCAGCCGGTCGAGTTGCTGGCGCATGTCCGCCACGGCGGGGGCGGCAGCGGGGGCGACCGGTCGGGCCAGGCGCTGGCGCACCGGGTGGGCTAGGGCGAGGATCCGCTGGACGTACTCGACGACGGAGAGCACCGTCGAGCGCAGGTGCGTGGTCGTCGCGAACCGCAGGGCTGCGAACCCGGCCTCGTCCCACGCCGGCCCGCCGTTGGCCTCGACAATCGCGTCGATCGCGCAGGCGACACAGTCCTCCATCAGGTCGGCCGCGCTCCGGTGGGGGTTGCGGCTCAGGATAAGTTTCGCCTGGTTCGTCAGTTGCGCGTTGACCAGCTTGACCGGGGATCCAACGGTCAGCGCGAGCAGCCGCCGCGTACCGGCGATCATGGCCTCCTGCTGGGCTTCCTCGGTCTCCAACACCCGCACCGCGACGCTGGCGCCCTCGTCGACCAGCGCCGGATAGCCCTTGACCGCGCAGACCGGATCACCGGCCCGCCCTCCGGGGACCGGGTGGCGCAGGACAACCTCCCGAGCCAGCTGCCCGATGGTCCACGACCGCACGCCGGTGCGCTCGATGTCGGCGCCAGCAGCGGTGAAGGCCGCCCGAACCTCGCCGTCCAGCGCCTGTCTCAGCGCTTCGAGATCCTTGCCCTCACCAAGGGAACGGTCATGCTCATCAACGATCTGGAAGGTCATGGTGAGGTGCTGCGGGATCCGATCGAGCTGCCAGGCCTCGCGGGGCACCCAGACCCCGCTGAGCTCGTGCAGCTGGCGCTCCAACTCCGCCAGCAGGGAGGTCCCCCGCCCAGGATGGAGCCTCGGGAGCACGGCCTGGACGTAGTCCGGCACGGGGACGAAGTTGCGCCTCAGGTCCTTCGGCAGCGACCGGATCAGGGCGGTGACCAGCTCTTCCCTGAGGCCAGGGACCTGCCACGCGAAGTCTTCGCCGGTCACCTGACCAAGCAGCGGCAGCGGCAGCCGGACGGTGACCCCGTCGCCGGCCTCGCCCGGCACGAAGCGGTAGGTCAGCGGGAGCCGTACCCCGTCGTGGCCCCACCCATCGGGATACGCCTCAGCGGAGACCGCGTGCGAGCGCTCATTGATGACCGTCGAACGGTCGAAGGTCAGCAGATCGGGGGTGGCCCGCGAGGCGCGCTTCCACCAGGCGTCAAAATGCCTACCGGAGACGATGTCGTCCGGCAGGCGCTGGTCGTAGAACTCGACCAGGGTCTCGTCGTCGACCACGATGTCCCGGCGCCGGGCGCGGTGTTCAAGCTCCTCAACCTCTGCGAGCAGCGCCCGGTTGTCGTGGAAGAACCGGTGGCGGGTCTCCCAGTCCCCCTCGACCAGGGCGTGCCGGATGAACAGATCCCTGGACCCGACCGGGTCGATCCGCCCGAAGTTGACCAGGCGTTTAGTGACCAGCGGCAGGCCGTAGAGGGTGACCTTCTCGTAGGCCATGACCGCCGCCTGGCGCTTGGACCAGTGCGGTTCGCTGTACGACCGTTTGACGAGGTGACCCGCGACTGGCTCGACCCACTCGGGCTCGATCCTGCCGACGACCCTGGCCCAGAGCCGGGAGGTCTCGACCAGCTCAGCGGCCATCACCCAGCGGGGCTGCTTCTTGAACAGCGCAGAAGCCGGAAACACCGAGAAGCGGGCGCCTCGGGCTCCGAGGTAGTCCCGCTTCTCGACGTCCCTGACCCCGAGGTGAGACAGCAGGCCCGCGAGCAGCGAGCAGTGGACTGTGCGAAGCCGTTCCGGATCGGGTGCCGCCACCGCTGCCTCCGCCGCTGGCCCTGCTCCCGCTGACTCAGGCCCTCGCAGTGGCGCAAGCGGCGGCACCTTGCGGCCACCGACGATCTGCCGCACCTGGGCATGGAGATCCTGCCACTCTCGCACCCGCAGGTAGTTCAGGAACTCCGCCCGGCACAGCCGCCGGAACTGGTTCGACGACAGCGCCCGCTGGCGCTCAGCCAGGTACTCCCACACGTTGAGGTAGGAGAAGAAATCGGATTCCGGGTTGGTGAACCGCGCGTGGACGGCGTCCGCGGCCGGCCGCTGGTCGGCCGGCCGCTCCCTCGGGTCCTGAATAGACAGCGCGGCGACGATGACCAGCACATCGGCCAGGCAACCGTTGGTCTCCGCCTCGACGACCATCCGGGCAAGGCGAGGATCAAGAGGGAGGCGGGCCAGCCTGCGACCGATCGGGGTCAAACGCCGCTGGCCAGCCATTTTCTGCCCGAAGGCGCCAAGTTCCTCCAGCAGCCGGATGCCGTCGGCGATCGCAGCCCGGTCCGGTGGGTCAATGAACGGGAATGCCTCAAGATCCCCCAAGTCGATAGCGGTCATCTGGAGAACAACGGAGGCCAGGTTGGTGCGAAGGATCTCCGGATCGGTGTACTCCGGCCTCGTTGCGAAATCCGTCTCGTCATACAGGCGGATACAGATCCCGTCCGCGACCCGGCCACACCGACCCGCCCGCTGGTTGGCGGAGGCCTGCGAGATCGGCTCGACCGGCAGCCGCTGCACCTTCAGCCTGCGGCTGTACCGGGAGATCCGCGCCATACCAGCGTCGACGACATACCTGATCCCGGGAACGGTCAGTGACGTCTCCGCGACGTTGGTCGCGAGCACGACCCGGCGTCCGGGATGCTGGGCGAAGACGCGGTGCTGCTCCGCAACGGACAGCCGGGCATACAGGGGAAGAATCTCGGTATTCCGGAGTTTCGCCCCAGCCAGGGTCTCTGCCGTCTCCCGGATCTCCCGCTCCCCGCTGAGGAACACGAGGATATCCCCCGGGCCCTCGGCCTGGAGTTCCTCGACGGCCGCGCGGATCGCCTCGGACTGGTCACAGTCCGGGTCCTCAAGGTATGGCCGGTAGCGGACCTCGACCGGATAGGTCCTGCCGGTGACCTCCAGCACCGGCGCGCCGCCGAAGTGCTGGGAGAAGCGCTCCGAGTCGATCGTCGCGGAGGTAATGATGACCTTGAGATCCGGCCTGGACGGGAGCAGTTGTTTCAGGTACCCCAGGATAAAATCGATGTTGAGGCTGCGCTCGTGTGCCTCGTCGATGATGAGCGTGTCGTAGCGTTTGAGCCCCCGGTCACCCGAAAGCTCCGCGAGCAGGATCCCGTCAGTCATGATCTTGATGCGGCTATCCGCCCCGACGCGGTCGGTGAACCGCACCTGGTAGCCGACCAGCTCGCCGAGCTGGGTCCCCAGCTCCGCTGCGATGCGCTCCGCAACGGTCCGGGCCGCGATCCTCCTGGGCTGGGTATGCCCGATCCGACGACCGTCCGTCCCCCGGCCGAGTTCAAGGCAGATCTTGGGTAGCTGGGTCGTCTTGCCGGATCCGGTCTCCCCGGACACGATCACGACTTGATGGTCACGGATGGCCGCCAGGATCTCGTCCTTGCGCTGGGTGACCGGTAGCTCCTGCGGATACCGGATGACCAGTGCCGGCGAGGAGGGGGGAAGCGTGTCCATACGGTGCCAAGGATATGCGCACCCCCCAGGAGGTCTGCCAGCAGATTTCCCGGGAGGTGCGCGCTGCTCAGGACAGCAGTGCCCGCGCGCGGTCCCGCACGCCGGCATAGGTGTCCCGCACCGACCTGGTCACGGGCGCTTCGACGGTGACCCCGGCGACCGGCCACGGCGGAGGCTCCTGCCCCCCGCCGAGCGTCCAGGCCGCCTGGCGAGCCGCGCCGATAGCGACGTACTCAGCGGGATCGGCCACGACAATGGGCACGCCGAACAGGGCCGGCGCGATCGCCCGCACCGCCCGCGATACCGCACCGCCCCCGATGAGCAGGACTCTCCTGACCTCGATGCCCTGCTCGACGATGGCGTCGAGGCCATCTGCCAGCCCGCAGAGCATCCCCTCGACCGCCGCCCGCGCCAGATTCTCTCCGGTCGCGTTCGCCCTGGTGAGACCGGCGATCAGGCCACGGGCATCCGGCAGGTTCGGCGTCCGCTCCCCATCGAGGTACGGCAGCAGGGTCAGACCGCCGCTGCCCGGCTCCGCCGCCAGGGCGAGCTCGTCCAGCCGGTCGAACCCGATACCGAGCATCGAGCAGGCGGCGTCGAGCACCCTCGCCGCGTTCAGGGTGCACACCAGGGGCAGGAACC
>JAFGOK010000226.1 GCA_016926535.1 Micromonosporaceae bacterium
CGAAGAGGATACGCGGCCGAGGCCGTTGACGCGCTGCTTGATCGGATCGCCGATGAGGTTGCTGTTGCCAGCGAGTACTGCGCCGGGCTGGTGGCGGAGAATGTCCGGCTCAAGGCAGCGCTGCGGGACTGGACTCGGCAGCAGCCAGCATCGGATGCTGGCCGCGCCCCCGCCTTGGGCGGCTCAGCGGTCCCGGGCGGGACAGCTCAACCAGGGGCGGCCGCATCCGCAGCCCCCGTCGCGGGGCCCGCAGCGCACCCAGTGCCCGCCGCCGGGCCTGCGGGAGGACCTGCGGGAAGACTCGCGGGAGGGCCTGCGGGAGGGCCTGCGGGAAGACTCGCGGGAGGGCCTGCGGGAGGGCCTGCGGGAGGATCGACGCGAGAATTCGTTCGGGACTGCTGCGCGGCTCGCAATATGATCATGATGCGTCTTGACGCCGCGCAGCGCAGCACTCGGCGAATGGGGGAGTACGTCGGCGGTCATTTCGAACAGGTCCGCTTGGCCGCGAGTGAGCAGAGCCGGGAGGGGATGGACCCGCTGGGCCCTCAGGCCAGCGCGATGAACACCTGGCTGTCCTGGGCCACGGCGGTGCTCAACGAGCTGGACGCGGCCCATGCGCAGATCATGGCCGCCCGGAAGATCATCGACACCGGTTGCGTCGTGACCGCCCCGGACGCCCAGTAGTGCCACGCCGCCGGGACGCTGAAAGTTTTCCGGCGGCCCGCCCTGCGTGAGACTCGTGCGGCCAGCGGATCGTTACCCTGACCCAGGCCATGGCCCTGGCAAGAGATTGACGAATGTGATTCGAGATTCGTATGGTCCGGCCAGTTTCCAAGAAGGAGGAGCCATGCTGCCCCTACCCCAGCGTGCGAAACGGGCCCGATTGTCGATTGCCGTCTCAGGGGTGCTCGTCGCCGGGACCCTGATAGGGATCATGGGTGCACCCCGGGCGCACGCGGCCAGCGCGCCATACCAGGATCCGACACTCAGCGTGCAATCCCGGGTGACCGACTTGCTGGGGCGCATGACGCTGGCGGAAAAGGTCGGCCAGATGACGCAGGCGGAGCGGGCGAAGGTGACCGCCGCCGACGTGACAACCTATCGACTTGGCTCGATCCTATCCGGTGGGGGATCCGCCCCCGCCAACAATTCAGCCACCGGCTGGGCCGACATGATCGATGGATTCCAGCGAGGGGCCCTGGCGACGCCGCTGGGTATTCCAATGGTCTACGGCCTTGACGCCGTGCACGGCAACAACAACGTGGTCGGGTCAACGATCTTCCCGCACAATATCGGGCTGGGGGCGACCCGCGACCCGGCGCTGGTCGAGGAGATCGGCCAAGCGGTGGCGGAGGAGGTCACCGGGTCCGGGGCCGGCTGGACCTTTGCCCCGTGCCTGTGCGTCGCCCGGAACGACCGGTGGGGCCGCACGTACGAGTCCTTCGGTGAAACCCCTGATCTCGTCTCGTCCATGGCGACGATTGTGAATGGCTTCCAGGGTGCGACTCTCGGAGGCAAGGCGTCGGTCCTGGCGACGGCCAAGCACTACATCGGCGACGGCGCGACGACCGGTGGGAAGGACCAGGGCAATGCGCAGATCACTGAGCAGGAACTGCGTGCGGTGCACCTCCCGCCGTTCCAGGCGGCCGTCGATCGGGGTGTCGGTTCGATCATGGTCTCCTTCAGCAGCTGGAACGGCGCGAAGATGCACGGCAACAAGTACCTGGTCACTGATGTCCTGAAGGGGGAGCTGGGGTTCGACGGGTTCGTCGTCTCCGACTGGGCCGGGATCGACCAGCTTGATGGAGCGCTCGGGTTCACGCAGGCCGAGGTGGCCACTGCGGTCAACGCCGGCCTTGACATGATCATGGTTCCGGAGAACTTCAGGACCTTCATCACGTACTTGACCAATGCCGTCAATGCTGGCCAGATCCAGATGAGTAGGATCGACGACGCCGTCACCAGGATCCTGACGAAGAAGTTCGAGATGGGCCTGTTTGAGGCGCCGCTGGCGGACCGGACCTACACTTCGACGGTCGGCAGCTCCGCGCATCGGGAGCTGGCGCGCCAGGCAGTGCGCGAGTCCCAGGTGCTGCTGAAGAACGCGAACGGGATACTCCCACTGGCAAAGACCGGAGGGAAGATCTTCGTCGCCGGAAAGAGCGCAGACAATCTCGGCAATACCAGCGGTGGATGGACCGTCTCCTGGCAGGGATCCAGCGGGAACACCATCCCCGGGACGACCATCCTTCAGGGGATCAGGAACAGCGTCGGTTCTGGTGGTTCTGGCGGTTCTGGCGGTTCTGGCGGTTCTGGCGGTTCTGGCGGTTCTGGTGGTTCTGGTGGTTCTGGTGCGACGGTGACGTACAGCAAGGACGGCTCTGGGATCGACAGCAGCTACCGGGCAGCGATCGCCGTGGTCGGGGAGACCCCGTATGCCGAGGGGGCAGGCGACCGGACGGGATCGATGAGTCTTGACGCCACTGATCTGGCGACCCTGTCCAGGCTGCGGGCTGCGGGGGTCCCGGTGATCGTCGTCCTGGTCTCTGGCCGGCCGATGGACGTCGCGGCGGAGATCGGCAACTGGACGGGACTGATCGCCGCGTGGCTGCCCGGCAGCGAGGGACAGGGGGTCGCGGATGTGCTGTTCGGCGATTATGCCCCGACCGGCAAGCTGCCGATGACCTGGATGAGCAGTGCCAGCCAGCAGCCGATCAACGATGGGGACGGCAAGACGGGGCTCTTCC
>JAFGOK010000227.1 GCA_016926535.1 Micromonosporaceae bacterium
CGGCGTACGCCCCGGCGATGGATTCCCGGGCCGCTTCCTGCACCGCTTCTGGGAGCCCGGCGATCCCGGGAGCGAGCCGGTTCTGGTAGAGCGACGAAATCAGCGAGCCGAGCAGCGCGACCCCCAGGGCTCCCCCGACCTGGCGGGTGGTGTTGTTCACCGCCGAGCCGACACCGGCCCTGTGGCGCGGCAACGCTGCCATCGCCACCTCCGTCGCAGGCGGCATAAGGTTAGCCATCCCCATCCCCATCAGGAAGAATAGCCCGTTGATCACCCAGACCGGCGTTTCCTTGTCCAGGGTGGACATCCCAGCCATGCTCAGGCCAGCCAGCGCCATCCCCAGGGAGCAGACCGTCCGGGCACCGAGCCGCCGCACCGCGATCGAGCTCAGCGGCGCGAACATCAGCTGGGCCGCGGCGAAGGGCAGGAACATCACGCCGGTCCGCAGCGGCGTGTATCCCCGGATGGTCTGCAGGTAGAACGAGACATAGAACATGGCGCCCATGGCGATCAGAAAGACCAGACCGACCACACCCACCGCGGCCGAGAACGCCGGGGAACGGAACAGCCGCACGTCCAGGCAGGGGTAGGCGACCCGCCGCTCCCAGCCGACGAAGACCGCGAGGATCGCCAGCCCGGCCCCGATCGCCCCCAACGCGGACAGCCGATCGAACCCGTGCTCCCCGCCGTCAACGATGCCGTACACCAGACTGACCAACCCTGCGACCGACAGCAGCACGCCGACGAGGTCCAGCCCGCCCGGCCGGGGGTCGCGCGACTCCGGGACGATCACCAGAATGCCCACCAGGCCGGCTGCGACGATCGGAACGTTGATCAAAAAGACCGAGCCCCACCAGAAATGCTCGAGCAACCAGCCTCCGACCACCGGGCCAATGGCTGTGGCCAGGCCGACGGTCGCCGCCCAGATCCCGATAGCTTTGGGCCGCTGGGCGGGCTCGAAGACATTCGAGATGATCGACAGGGTGGCGGGGATGACCGCCGCCCCACCAACACCCATCACCACGCGAGCGGCGATCAGCTGCCCGGGCCCAGTGGCGCAGGCGCTGGCCAGCGAGGCCAGCCCGAACAGCAGCAGTCCGCCAAGCAGGACGGCCCGTCGGCCCCACCGGTCACCGAGTACTCCCCAGGTGAACAGCAGACCGGCACAGGCCAGGGTGTAGGAATTCACCATCCACTCCAGTTCCCCCTGGCTGGCGCCGAGTCCCTGCTCCGGGTCCGCGATCACCCGCAGGGCGACGTTGAGCACGGTGGTATCCAGCACCACAACCAGCAGGCTCACCACGAGGGCCCCAAGGATCACCCAGGGGCCGGGGCGCCCGCGCTGACTGTTCGTCTCCATCTCGACCTCACTTACGATACGAGTCGTTCTCGTTTCATAAGTTAACCTACAAGCCGTATTCCAATACAGAACCGTTCCGTATCTAAATGTGATCGGAGACACCCCGACGCTGACGGGGCCGTCCCCTATGGGATGACCCCGTCAGTCGCCAGGCAGACGAACCAGGTCAGTCCCCGATCGCAGCCATGATCTCGTCAGCAACGTCGAAGTTGGCGTAGACGTTCTGCACGTCGTCACAGTCCTCCAGGGCGTCGATCAACCTGAAGATCTTCCGTGCGCCCTCCTCGTCCAGTGCCACCGTCATGCTCGGGACGAAGGAGCTCTCGGCCGACTCGTAGTCCAGGCCCGCCTCCTGGAGCGCCCGTCGCACCGCGACGAGGTCCGTCGGCTCGCTGATGACCTCAAAGGATTCGCCGAGGTCGTTGACCTCCTCCGCCCCGGCGTCCAGCACGGCCGTCAGCACGTCGTCCTCGGTGAGCTCGCCCTTCGGCACGATCACGACGCCCTTGCGGGAGAACATGTACGACACGCTGCCGGCATCGGCCAGCGAGCCCCCGTTCCGGGTCAGCGCGACCCTGACCTCGGTCGCCGCCCGGTTCCGGTTGTCGGTCAGGCACTCAACGAGAACCGCGACACCGCCAGAGCCATAGCCCTCGTACATGATGGTCTGGTAGTCGGCCCCGCCGGCCTCCTGGCCCGACCCCCGCTTGAGCGCCCGATCGATGTTGTCATTGGGAACCGAGTTCTTCTTCGCCTTCTGGATCGCGTCGAACAGGGTCGGGTTCCCCACCGGATCTCCGCCACCCGTCCTGGCAGCGACCTCGACATTCTTGATGAGGCGGGCGAAGAGCTTGCCGCGCTTGGCGTCAATGACCGCCTTCTTGTGCTTGGTCGTCGCCCATTTCGAGTGGCCGGACATTACCCCTCCGTCGTCTGCTTGCCCATCGCCTTGCGCACCATCTCGACGAAGTACCGGTGGACGCGAAGATCTCCGGTGAGCTCGGGGTGGAAGGCCGTCGCCAGCAGGTACCCCTGCCGGACCGCGACAATCCTACCGGCGCCGCTCTCCGGGGCAGCATCGGCGACCTCGCCCGGTCCGGACTGTCCGGCGACCTCGCCCGGCGCGGACCGTGCGCGAACCCGCCCGAGCACCTCAACCCCGGGACCGGTCCGCTCCACCCACGGGGCACGGATGAAGACGGCGTGGAACGGGCCGCCCTCGATCCCGGTGATGGTCACCGGCCCCTCGAAGGACTCAACCTGCCGCCCGAAGGCGTTCCGCCGGACTGTCATATCGATGCCTGCGAGTCCCCGCTGGTCGGGACGGCCGTCCAGGATCTCGGTCGCCAGCATGATCATGCCAGCGCAGGACCCGTAGACCGGCATCCCGCCGGCGATCCGCTTGACGATCGGCTCGAAGACCCCGAACTCCTCAGCAAGCTTGGTCATGGTGGTCGATTCTCCGCCCGGAATGACCAGCGCATCGATACTGTCGATCTCGGTGGGGCGACGCACCGGCCGGGCGATGACCCCGCACTGGCCGAGGACGCGCACGTGCTCTCGCACGTCGCCCTGAAGGGCGAAGACCCCGACCACGGGGTCGGGGGTGGATGCCACCCCTACCAGCCCCTGTCAGCAAGCCGCTGGCTCTGCGGCAACTCGCTGATGTTGATGCCGACCATGGCCTCACCGAGCCCCCGGGACACCCTCGCGATGACGTCTGGATCATCGAAGAAGGTGGTCGCCTTGACGATCGCGGCGGCGCGCCTGGCCGGGTCGCCCGACTTGAAGACCCCTGACCCGACGAAGATCCCCTCGGCGCCCAGCTGCATCATCATCGCCGCGTCCGCCGGCGTCGCGACCCCACCAGCCGTGAACAGCACCACCGGAAGCTTCCCGGCCTCTGCGACCTCGCGCACCAGGTCGTAGGGAGCCTGGAGCTCCTTGGCCGCCGCGTGCAACTCCACCGGGTCGAGCCCGGAGAGCCTGCGGATGTCCGCGCTGATCTGCCGCATGTGCCTGGTCGCCTCGACCACGTTCCCCGTGCCGGCCTCGCCCTTGGACCGGATCATCGCGGCGCCCTCGGAGATCCGGCGCAGCGCCTCTCCGAGATTGGTCGCCCCGCAGACGAACGGTACGGTGAAGGCCCACTTGTCGATGTGGTGCGCCTCGTCCGCCGGAGTGAGCACCTCTGACTCGTCGACGTAGTCCACGCCGATCGCCTGCAGCACCTGGGCCTCGACGAAGTGCCCGATCCTGGCCTTCGCCATGACCGGAATCGAGACGGCGTTGATGATGCCGTCAATCATGTCGGGATCGCTCATCCTCGCGACGCCGCCCTGCACCCGGATGTCGGCAGGCACCCGCTCCAGTGCCATGACCGCGACGGCGCCCGCGCCCTCGGCGATCTTCGCCTGCTCAGGGGTGACGACATCCATGATGACGCCGCCCTTGAGCATCTCTGCCATGCCGCGCTTGACCCGGGCGGTACCGGTCAGGCCGGTGGCGCTCCCACCGGGCGCGCTGGCACCGGCCGCCCGGCCGCGCTCGGACGATTCTGACGAGACAGGCTGTTCAGACACGGTCGTACTCGCTCCTTGACCTCTCGACCGGCGGTTGGGCACGGTCTACCAAGAAGTCATGCTACGCGTGCCCGGGAGCAGGTTGACTGGCGTCGGGGACGGCACCGTCCGTGGACCGCCGCACCTTCCGCAGCACCGTGACCGGCCGGGCTGCGCGGTCCAGGGTCGGATCATCAATGTCAAAATACGTCGGAACGGGATGTTTCACCGCAAGTCTGAGCACCCGGACGGTGAACCGGCGCCTGGCCCGAAGGGCATCCCTGACCACATCCGTGTGCACCTGCCGGGCCAGCGCCACCCGGCGATTGGCCGAGATGACCGCAGAGAACGCCGGGTCGTCCGGAGCCACCACCGCCCGCAACTGCCTGGTCAGATCGTTCTCTGCGGCCTCCCTGTCCTGGGAGGGCACGTCGAGCGCGATCCGCGCCGCGTACATCAGGGGCACGTGCTGGGCAGCTTCGGCCAGCGAGGCAGCGGCAGCAGCGCGACGGACCAGATGCGCGTCCAGGGCAGCGTCCGCCGCAGCAGCCCGCGCATGCAGCCGATCGACCCGACCCGCGGTCCAGGTGACGTACAAACTCAGCAGCACCGCTGCCAGAACGACGACCACCATCCACCCCATGTCGCGCATGCTAGTGGCCCTCAATCAGCTGCCAGTGTCCGGCTCGTCGGTCACAACCGTCCCGACCTCGACCTCGATCGCTGTGGCGTACACCTCAAGCACCCGCTCAGCAACCACCCTCCAATCGTAGGCCGAAACGACCCCCGCGGCCCGCTCTACCAGGGCGGCCCGGCGCTTCGGGCTGTCCAGCAGCGTCGCCAGTGCCCTGGCGAGGGCGTCAGCATCCCCGGCTGGGAACAGCACGCCTGCCCGCCCGGCGTCGAGCACCCGGCGGAACGCGTCAAGGTCGCTGGCCACCACCGGAGTACCGGCTGCCATCGCCTCGGTGAGGATCATGCCAAACGACTCGCCCCCGGTGTTCGGAGCGACGTAGCAGTCGACGCTCCGCAGCATCCGGGCCTTGTCGGTCTCGGAGACCTTCCCGAGAAGCACGATCTGATCGCGCAACGCGGCCGGCACCCCTTCCAGCGCCGCCTCCGGTTCCCCGGGTCCGGCCACCAGCAGGCGAAGTCCCGGCCGGTCAGAGGCCAGCCGCACCCAGGCGGTGCGCAGGAGGTCGAATCCCTTCCTGGGCTCCGTGTACCGACCGAGGAACCCGATGGCGCCATCAGGCCCCGGCCAGCCCGGCAAGGGGGTCGCCGTCGCGAACCGCGCGATCGCCACCCCGTTGGGGATCTCCCAGGCGCTGCCCCCGAGGTGCTCCACCTGGACCTTCCGCGCCAGGTCGCTGACGGCGATCCTCGCCGTGATGCGTTCCAGCACCAGTTGCAGCATGCCCTGGACGGCCGCCATGGTCCGGGATCGGGTCATGGCGGTATGGAACGTCGCGACCACCGGGCCCCTGGCCGACAGTACCGCCAGCATCGAGAGGCTGGGGGTCACCGGCTCGTGAACGTGCAGAACGTCGAAGTGGCCGCTGGCCAGCCAGCGCCGCACCCGAGTCGCCGAGATCGGCCCGAACGACAGCCGCGCGACCGACCCGTTGTACCGGACCGGGACCGACCGGCCGGCCGGAACGACATACGGCGGCAGGCCGCTGTCGTCCTCTCCTGGCGCGAGCACGCTAACGCTGTGGCCCATCCCGATCAGCGCCTCGGCAAGATCACGAACATGATTCTGCACGCCCCCCGGCACGTCAAGGGAGTACGGGCAGACGATGCCGATCCGCACCCAAATCCTCCTACGCGCTGGTTGGTGACGACTCGTCACAACGCGTCGCCGGGTCACGCCAGACCCGCTGCAGCATGTGCCAGTCAGCCGGATGGGCGGCAATACCGGCGGCGAAATTGCCCGCCATGGCCTGCGTCAGCAGCCGCACCCGGTCGCCGACCGATCCGCCCAGCGGAGGGGCAAGTGGGGGGTCTACCCGGGCGCACACCCGATCCGGCCCGTACCAGAGCGAGACCGTCATCAGCGGCGCTCCCGTCCGCAGGGCCAGCAGCGCCGGCCCCGGAGGCATAGTCGCAGTCCGGCCGAAGAAGGTGACCTCGACCCCACTCCCCGGCAGGTCCCGGTCGGAGACGAGCGCGGCGACGTGCCCCTGCCGCAGCCGCTCCGCGAGGGCCTCCAGCACCGACCGATCACCCCCCGTCAGCGGCAGGATCTCCATGCCAAGCCCTCGCCGGACATCCATGAACCGCTCGAACACCCCCTCCGGCCGCAGCCGCTCAGCAACAGTCACGATCGGCCAGCCCTGCGCTGCCACCCAGGCCCCGGCGGCATCCCAGTTGCCGGTATGCGGCAGGGCGAGGATGACGCCACGACCATCGGCGACCGCCGCTTGCAGCCGGTCGAGTCCTTCGACCACCTGGAAACCGTCGAGGATCTGCTCCTTCGAGCGGTCGGGCAGCAGGAACAACTCCAGCCAGTACCGAGCGTACGACCTGACGGCGGCCTTGAGGAGCAGCCGGAACTCCGGCTCTGGCAGGTCGTCGCCGACGACGGTCCGCAGATTCGCAGCGAGCCTGGTCACCCCTTGCCCGCCGCGCCGCAGGGCCCGGTCGGCCGCTGCCGAGAACAGCCGGGCTGCCAGCGGCTGGGGCAGGAGGCGAACCACCCGCCAGCCAGCGGCGTAGCCGGCCTCGGTCAGCCGGCCGGCGCCGCGACTCACCGCTGGTCCCCGCTCGTCTGGCAGGACCGCTGGGTGGCCTGGCCGGCTTGGCCGGCCTGCCTGGTCAGCTGGTCGCCGACGGCCGCCCGATCGCACCGGTACACGTGCATCATCCGCTGGCCGACCGTGACCAGGGACAGCAGCGCCAGCCCCCAGAGGACCACCTCGAACCCGTGGGGAACGCCGATGGTGTGGGCCAGCGCGCCGACGCCAACCACGATCAGACGCTCCGCCCGCTCGATGAGACCGACGTCGCAGGCAAAGCCCAGCCCCTGCGCCCTGGCCTTGACGTAGGAGACAACGGCGCCTGCGACGAGGCACAGCAGCGCGGCGACCGCTGGACTCGGCTGGTCATTGGTCGCGAACCAGTACGCGAGGGAACCAAAGATCGCACCATCGGCGACCCGGTCCATCGTCGAGTCGAGGAGCGCTCCGAACCGGCCGGACGACCCGCGAGCGCGGGCCATCGCCCCATCGACGAGATCGGTCAGCACACTGATCCCGACGATGAGGGTTCCGAGCAGGATGTGGCCGCGGGCGCCGAAGCCGATCGCTCCGACAAGTACCCCAAAGGTCCCGGCGATGGTCACCGCGTTGGGTGAGATGCCGGCGCGCAGTGCCGTCCGCGCGACTGGGTCAAGAATTCGTGCCAGCCCGGCACGGCTGACAACACTGAGGATCTTCGCCATGGCGATCCAACCATAGCGAGGTGATGGCATTGCCGACACCGCCAGTCGTGTCAAGCACCTGGCGAGTCGGGGTTGTGTCTTGAGGGTTTCGGGTGTGGGATCGGGCAAAGGCCCCAGGACGTGAGCCGAAGGTAGTTGCTACTGAACTGATGGTGAACGGTCGACCGCTCAGCGGGTGACGGGAGGCGCACAATGGCACAGAAGAGTCAAGACAAGGGGGTCACCGGCCCAGTGCCGGTGGTAGACAGCCCCAGCAGGGTTCGTAACGTGGTGCTGGTAGGGCACTCCGGTTCGGGGAAGACAACGCTCGTCGAGGCACTCCTAGCGGTGACCGGGACGATCGGCCGCCCCGGATCGGTCGGTGATGGCACCACGGTCTGCGATACCGACCCCGCAGCCGTCAAGCAGCAGCGTTCAGTTGCTCTGGCCTGCGCCCCGGTCATGTACAGGGACATCAAGATCAATTTGCTCGACTCGCCAGGTTACGCCGACTTCGTTGGTGAGCTCCGGGCGGGACTGCGCGCGGCCGACGCGGCCCTGTTCATCGTTTCGGCTGTTGACGGCATGGACGCGGCGACAGCCGCCCTGTGGGAGGAATGTGCCGCCATCGATTTGCCGCGAGCCGTCGCGGTGACTCGCCTCGACCATCAGCGGGCCGATTTCGACGAGACGCTCGCAGAGTGCCAGCGCGTCTTCGGAGAGAATGTCCTCCCCCTCTGCCTGCCGCTCCACGGGGACGACGGCCAGAGTGTCATCGGGCTCATCGATCTGATCTCCCAGAAGGTGTCCGACTACTCAGCCGGTGACCCCGCGACCGTCCGGGACCCGGACGCCGATCAGCGTTCCTCGATCGAGAGCCCCCGCACCACCCTGCTCGAAGGCGTTATCGCCGAGAGCGAGGATGAAACGCTCATGGAGCGGTATCTCGAAGGCGAGGGTATCGAGACCGAGACCATCATCGCCGATCTCGAAAAGGCTGTCGCCCGCGGGCACTTCTACCCGGTCATTCCGGTGTGTGCAGAGACCCGAGTCGGGCTGGACGCGTTGCTGGCCATGCTGGCCGACGCCTTCCCTCCCCCGGGCGAGCACTCCATCCCGGTTGTCACGACCGTCGACGGCTCGCCCCGCGATCCGCTGACCTGTGATCCGAATGGTCCGCTGGTCGCCCAGGTGATCAAGACGACCATCGACTCCTACGTCGGCCGGGTATCCCTGGTCAGGGTGTTTTCCGGCACTCTGCGCCCCGACGTCCCGGTCCACGTCTCCGGCCACGGCATGGCCGAGCGGGGCCACCCCGACCACGACGCGGACGAGCGCTTCGCCCACCTGTACGCGCCGCTGGGCTCGACCCTGCGCGAGGTGCCGGTCTGCGTCGCCGGCGACATCTGCGCCATCACGAAGTCGACCGTCGCCGAGACGGGTGACACCCTGTCCAGCAAGGAAACACCGATCCTGATGGCGCCCTGGGAGATGCCGGAGCCGCTGCTCCCGGTCGCCATCGTTGCCAAGACCCGGTCAGACGAGGACGCGCTGGCCAAGAACCTCGGCCGGCTCGTCGCCGGTGACCCGACCATGCGGCTGGAACGCAACGCCGAGACCCATCAGCTGGTGCTCTGGTGCATGGGCGAGGCCCACGCCGACGTCGTGCTCGACCGGTTGCGCTCTGGCGGGGTCGACCTCGACACCGAGCCGGTCCGGGTGGCGTTGCGCGAGACCTTCGCAGGGCCCAGCCGGGGCCACGGCCGGCACGTCAAGCAGTCCGGCGGGCACGGCCAGTACGCCGTCTGTGACATCGAGGTCGAGCCACTGCCGCGGGGCTCCGGGTTCGAGTTCGTCGACAAGATCGTCGGCGGGGTCGTGCCGAACAACTACATCCCCAGCGTCGAGAAGGGTGTCCGCACCCAGATGGAGCGGGGCATGGTCGCCGGGTACCCGGTGGTCGATCTCCGGGTCACGCTGTTCGACGGCAAGGCGCACTCGGTCGACTCCTCCGACGCGGCGTTCCAGACCGCCGGCAGCCTCGCGCTCAAGGAAGCCGCCGAGAAGGGCAACGTCACGCTGCTCGAACCGGTCGACGAGGTGACCATCCGGGTGCCCGACCAGTTCGTCGGGGCCGTCATGAGCGACATGTCCGGCAGGCGCGGGCGGGTGCTCGGCACGGAGCCGGATCCGGCCGGCACCGAGCGCACGCTGGTGCGCGCGGAGGTTCCAGCGATGGAACTGGTGCGCTACCTCGTCGAGTTGCGGGCGATGACCTCCGGAGCCGGGACCTTCCGGCGCACCTTCGTCCGCCACGACCCGATGCCCTCCCACCTCGCCGACCAGATCAAGAAGGACACCGCGGCCAAGCACGGCTGATCAAGAGCCCCGCTCGCATCAGCGACGCCCAGGCTGCCAGCGGGCAGGTTGCAGCCTTCGGTGTTCGAGGGGTTGGCCCATCTCATCCATGGGCCAACCCCCAAAATGGATCATCTGGGACATTTCCTCAATCCCAGCGTCAGACCTTGCCCCAGGCCTCGGCGAACAGGGCGCAGGTGTCGGCCAGCAGCTGAGGCAGCACCTTGGTCTGCGCGATCACCGACATGAAGTTGGCATCGCCGCCCCAGCGGGGCACCACGTGCTGATGCAGGTGGGCGGCGATGCCCGCGCCAGAGACCGACCCCTGGTTCATGCCGAGGTTGAACCCGTGGGCGCCGCTGACCCGCCGCACCGTTCGCATGGCAATCTGAGTGAAGCGGGCCAGCTCGACCGTCTCGGCCTCGTCGAGATCCGTGTAGTCCGCAACGTGCCGGTACGGGCAGATCAGCAGATGTCCGGGGTTGTACGGGTACAGGTTGAGCACGGCGAACACCATCGCACCCCGGGCGACCACCAAGCCGCTCTCCCCCGCCGCCTCCGGCGCTCTGCAGAACGGGCACGGCGACGGCAGCCCATCGGTCTCAGCCGGGCGATCCTCCCCCCGGATGTACGCCATCCGGTGCGGCGTCCACAGCCGGTCGAACGCATCCGCGACCCCGACCCCCGGCTGCCTCAGGGCACCACCGTCCCCGGTTCCGGTCACGACGCGGACGGCCCGGTGTTGACCCTGGACCGCACGATCTCGACGACGTGCGCGACTGCCTCGTCCAGGACGACCCCGTTGCGCTGAGAGCCGTCGCGGTAGCGGAAGGATACGGTCTGCCCCTCGACGTCGGCATCGCCCGCGATCACCATGAACGGGATCTTCTGCTGCTGAGCCGTACGGATCTTCTTCTGCATCCGCTCGTCGGAGGCGTCGACCTCGACCCGGATCCCCTCCGCCCGCAGCCGCTGGGCAAAAGACTCCAGGTACGGCAGGTGATCCGACCGGATCGGAATGCACACGGCCTGGACCGGGGCCAGCCACGCCGGGAAGGCCCCTGCGTAGTGCTCGGTCAGCACCCCGAAGAACCGCTCGATCGAGCCGAACAGCGCCCGGTGAATCATGACCGGACGCTGGCGGGACCCGTCCGCAGCCTGGTACTCCAGCCCGAAGCGCTCTGGAAGGTTGAAGTCGACCTGAATGGTCGACATCTGCCAGGTCCGCCCGATGGCGTCCTTGACCTGCACAGAGATTTTCGGCCCGTAGAAGGCCGCCCCGCCCGGGTCAGGCACCAGGGTCAGGCCAGACTCCTCCGCGACGCTCCGCAGGGCCTCGGTCGCCTCCTCCCAGGCCTCGTCGGTGCCGACGAACTTGTTGGGGTCCTTCGTCGACAGTTCCAGGTCGAAGTCATCAAGGCCGAAGTCCCGCAGCAGGCTGAGCACGAACCGCAGCAGCGAGGCCAGCTCGCCGGCCATCTGCTCCCTGGTGCAGTAGATGTGCGAGTCGTCCTGGGTCAAGCCGCGCACCCTGGTCAGGCCGTGGACCACCCCGGACTTCTCGTAGCGGTAGACCGTGCCGAACTCGAACATCCGCAGCGGCAGCTCCCGGTAGGACCGCCCGCGCGCCCGGAAGATCAAGTTGTGGAAGGGGCAGTTCATCGGCTTGAGGTAGTAGCTGGCCCCCTCCATCTGCATCGGGGGGAACATGGTGTCGGCGTACCAGTCGAGGTGACCGGAGACCTGGAACAGCTGCCCCTTGGTGATGTGCGGGCTGTTGACGAACTCGTAGCCCTCTTCCTCGTGCCGGCGGCGAGCGTAGTCCTCCAGCTCCCGGCGGATAATCCCGCCCTTGGGGTGGAACACGGCCAGCCCCGAGCCGATCTCGTCGGGGAAGCTGAACAGGTCGAGGTCAGTGCCGAGCTTCCGGTGGTCGCGCTTGGCCGCCTCCTCCAGGAGCTTGAGGTATCCCTTAAGATCGTCCCTGGTCGCCCACGCGGTGCCGTAGATCCGCTGAAGCTGCGGGTTGGCTTCGCTCCCCCGCCAGTACGCCGCAGCGGTCCGCATCAGCTTGAACGCACCAATCAGGCGGGTGGACGGCAGGTGCGGTCCCCGGCACAGGTCGCCCCAGCACACCTTGCCGGAAGAGGCGTCGACGTTCTCGTACATCGTCAGCTGGTCGCCCCCGATGTCGGTCGCCTCGTCGCCCTGCTCGATCGACCCGGAGGAGGTCGCGCTCTTGGCCTCGACCAGCTCCAGTTTGAACGGTTCATCCGCGAGCTGGACCCGGGCCTGGTCCGGAGAGGAGAAGACCTTCCGCTGGAACCGCTGCCCCGCCTTGATGATCTCCTGCATCCGCTTCTCGATCCGAGTGAGATCATCGGGGTGGAACGACCGCTCGACCGCGAAGTCGTAGTAGAAGCCATGCTCGATGTCCGGCCCGATGCCGAGCTTCGCCCCGGGGAACACGTCCTGAACCGCCTGGGCGAGCACGTGCGCGGTCGAGTGGCGCAGCACGGTCAGCCCGTCCGGGGAGGACAGCGCGACCGGCTCGACCTCGAGGTCCCGCTCTGGTGCCCAGTCGAGGTCACGCAGGCGGCCGGCGGGATCCCGGACCACGACGATGGCCTTCGGGCCCGCGGCTGGCAGGCCCGCCGCGGCCACAGCCGCGGCGCACGTCGTCCCGGCCGCCACGGCGACGCGGGCGGTGGGTTCTGCGACGGCACGCGGTGCGGACACGTTCGGCTCCTCGGGGGACGTGCCGGGATCGACGATGGGTCGACCCGACGGTGAATGAGCTTGCTCAAGTCGATGCTATCGGCCGGGACCACCGGGTTTTCGCCCGGCTCACCGCAGCAGGCCGAAGACCCCTCCGGCGACCCCGGCTCCGACGATCGCTCCGACGACCACCTGAGCCATCGTATGGTCGTACAGCCTGACCCTCGACCATCCCACCAGGGCGACCAGCGGCAGCAACCCGAGAACCACCCACGGCACGCCGACGACCAGAGCGGCGATCATGGCAGCGCCGGAGGCGACGGCGGCGTGGATCGACATCTTCCACCAGTGGGAGACGACCACGGAGACG
>JAFGOK010000228.1 GCA_016926535.1 Micromonosporaceae bacterium
CGCTACGACCCCGCCATCATCCCCAACCTCGGCCTCACCGAATGACCGAAAAGCTCAGAAAAACCTACCCCTAAAAAAGACGCACCCTCGACCGGGGCGATACCTTTCGACCCGTTCGAGATGTTCACGCCGAAGACGTTCTCTCCGCGCAGGAACACCTGCGGAATAATCTCTCCAAAGCCTAGGGTGACCAGCGCGAGATAGTCACTCCGCAGGCGCAGGGTCGGCGCTCCGATCACCACCCCGAACAGGGCGCAGACCGCGGCTCCCGCGATGAGCACGAGCCAGAAGCTGACGTGGACGCCATCCCGGCCGTCGGGAACAGATCCGAACAGGCTGAACTGCTCGCCGTGAAAAAAATCGGACATGAGCCAGCCGGCGGTATAGCCGCCGAGTGCCCAGAATGCCACGAACCCGAGATCGAGCAGGCCGGCATACCCCACCACGATATTGAGCCCGAGCGCGCAGATCACCCACACCAGCGCCTCGTTGACCGACACCAGGGGCAGCCAGTGGCGCACGCCGGCCCGGGCATCGGGACCGAGCAGCGGCATGACGTACTGGTAGAACACGAACACCATCACCGCGACGATGGTCCAGCCGATCGGCCACAGACTGCGACGCAGCGCCATGTCACACCTTCCTCCACGCAGCGCCATGTCACACCTTCTCCGGATGGGTGCTCCCCATCAGGCCAGCGGGGCGGAAGACCATGAGCAAGATGAGGATGGTGAACACGACGCTCTGCGACCACTGCTGGCCAAGCCCGAGCGGCAGCCCGTCATTCAGGCCCTGGATCAGCCCGATCAGAATCCCGCCGAGCACCGCTCCGCCGAGATTGCCGATACCGCCGAGGACGGCGGAGGTAAATGCGATCAACCCAAGCTGGTAGCCCAGGTTGTAACTCGTCGTACCGACGATCTGCTGATACATCAGACCAGCTGCTCCGGCGAGCGCGCCGCCCAGGCAAAAGGTGAACGATATTACCTTGTTTACATTGATCCCCATTAAACGTGCGGCATCCTGGTCCTGGGCCGTCGCCCGCATGGCTTTTCCCATTTTCGTGTGCTGGACCACCCAGACCAGGGCGATGAGAATCGGCACGGCTACCGAGATGGCAACGAGTGAACCATGATAGATTCGCACCCCGTAGCAGTCGAAATATCCCTTCGGTAGGATCGACGGCCACTGCCGCGGCTTCGAACCGTTCCATTGCAGTCCGATGAACTGCAAGATAAAGCTGACCCCGACTGCGGTGATCAGGGGAGCGAGCCTCGGAGCACGTCGCAGCCTGCGGTACGCCAGGAACTCGATGGCGACGTTCACCCCACCGCAAAAGACCATCGTGCACACGAGTGTCCCGGCGAACAGCGCCCAGCCGAGCGGGCTGGGGGAATGCTGACCAAGGACGGTCGTCAGCAGATATCCGCTGAAGACCGTCCCAAGCATGAACAGGTCACCGTGCGCAAAATTGATCAGTTCGATAATGCCGTACACCAGGGTGTACCCCAGCGCGATCAGAGCGTACAACGCTCCATTGTTGAAGCCTTGAACCGCGACAGAGAAGAATTGCGTCGGGGAGTGAACGAGATTGACGGTCAACCAGATAGCGAGCCCAGCCAGAATCGCGCAGGCAACGCCGCGCTCAACGATGATCCTTGCTCTCGCGGAAGGCCGCAGAGAGGTGATCGAACTCAATGCTATGACGGCCATAGATTCCCTTGCCCGATTGGACAGCACCGACAATGGCAACCGCGAACGGCCAAACGACAACCGCGAACGGAGGGGTGTGGCGCGCTGAGGCGTCAGCGCGCCACACCCCCGTCACGTCGCGGCGTCGCCGATCACGACAAGGGCCACGCCTTGTGGAAGGTCTCCTTCTTGTCCTTGATCACAAGAAGGGAAATGTCCTTGACGTTGACGTCGCCGCTCTGCGGATCGATCGTCAGATCCTTGCCGAGCATCGAGGTCTCGGCGGCAACCGTGATGCCGCTGCCGGAGAAGACCTGGTCGAGGACACCCTTGCGCGTCCCGTCCGACCGCTCGATGGCGGCGAGAATGACCTGGAGTGCCTGAATACCGTAGATCGCATACCCGGTGGCCGGATCCGAACCGTACTGCGCCTTGTAGGCATCGAGCAGCACCGCCCCAGACCCTCCGGCGGCGCGCAACTGGTCGGTCGTCAGCCCGGTGAAGGTCAGGTACATCCCATCTGCCTCAGGCTGTGCCTGAAGATCCGGCTGCCCGGTGAAGCCGTCCGGGGCGATCAGCTTGACCTTCGAGTTGGCTCCGAGATTCTTGACCTTGTCCTTGATGAGCTGCCCGCCGTTGTTGTCGTAGATCCCACCGAGGTAGATCGCGTCAACGGGCGGCTTGAGCGCCTTGATCTGGGTGAACAGCGCATCGTAGTTGGGCTGCTTGCTGTCCCAGGACTGCCGACCGGCCACGGCGACGTTCTGCTTCTTGGCCTCCGCGACGAACACGTCGGCAACGCCCTTACCGTAGATCTCCCCGTCGTCAAGGACGTAGACATTGGATACCTGGAGATCCTTCGCGACGAACTGCGCGCCCGCCGAGCCCTGGTAGTCGTCAGTCGCGATCACCCTGGCGTAGCTGCGTTGCCCGGTCGGGATGTACTTCTCGGGCTCACCGGCATCCCACGACTTGGTCAGGCCGGGGTAGGTGTTGCCGTGCGAGATCATGAGCAACCCACCGTCTGGGGCCTGGTTGAGGATGGGAATCTGGATCTTGGCGCAACCCGAGTTGTATGTTCCCATCACCGCGACCTCGTTCTCGGTCGCGACGTGCTCCTGGGCGTTCTTGGCACAGGTCGAGTCGTCCCACCCGCCCTTCGCGGCGGTCGAGTCGTCATAGACCTTCAGCTCGACCTTGTAGGCCCCGGCCTTGCCGCCCTCCATGTCCAGGAACAGCTTCATGGCATTGATCGTCGAATTGGACGCGTCCTTCGAAACGCCCTGGAGCGGAAGATCAATGCCGACGACCACCGTCTTGTCCCCGGCGCCGTCGCCGCTCGAAGTCCCACATGCGCTCGCCGCCAGTACCGCCGCCGTGGCGGTGGCAAGCGCCGTCATGCGCCTCATCATCTATTTCCTCCCAGTGCGCCGGATTAAGACAAAGGACACTGGATGGAATAACGCCGGCAGTTAGGGCCACGACACGACAGAATGTCCGGTACGGACCCGAACGTGTCCGTCGGACCCCGACCTGAGATCGATCTCTGGCTGGCGGCCGGCTACGCGGACGTCGACTCCGGCGGGGCGGAGCCGTGGTTGGCGGATTCCTCCATGATCCGCTCTGCCACCTGCCGCATCGTCAGCCGGTGGTCCATGGCCGTCCGCTGGATCCACTTGAACGCCTGAGGCTCGGTCATCTTGTAGGTCGTCATGAGCTCACCCTTGGCGCGCTCGACGACTTTCCTGGTCTCCAGGCGATCCTGGAGCTCGGAGACCTCGATTTCCAGGGCGGTCATCTCCGCATACCGCGATACAGCGATCTCGATCGAGGGAATGAGGTCGCTCTTCTGGAAGGGTTTGACCAGATACGCCATGGCACCGGCCGCCCGCGCACGTTCAACGAGCTCCCGCTGGCTGAAGGCTGTGAGGATCACCACAGGGGCGATCCGATCCCGCGCGATCCGCTCCGCCGCCGCCAGGCCATCCATGATCGGCATCTTGATGTCAAGAATAATCAGATCCGGTTTGAGCTGCTCTGCGAGCTGCACAGCAGTCTCGCCATCCCCGGCCTCGCCGACGACCTCGTACCCTTCCTCGACGAGCATCTCTCGGAGATCCAACCGAATGAGCGCCTCGTCTTCCGCGATGAGCACCCGTCTGCTCGTCTCCTCGGCCACGCACGACTCCCGAACTACGTCGACACGATGACGGTGGTTCCCGCCGCGCCCAGCCTAATGGGTAGGCTGTCGAGGTGTAGCGGTCCCGGTATCCCAACGGCAGAGGAACGGAGCTCAAACCTCCGACAGTGTGGGTTCGAATCCCACCCGGGGCACAGTCGGATGACGCGATCGTCACAGGAGTGCCGTCCTGGATGATCGCGTTTCTCCTTGTCCAATCGGTGCCGCATACACTGTTGCCATGCTGCAACGATCAATCTCCTGCCTGGCCGGACGGGCCGTCGGCGTCGTCGGCCTCGGGGCGTGGCAACTCGGCGCGGACTGGGGCATCGTCGAAGACCAGGACGCCCTCGCGACCCTCACCGCCGCCGTCGAGGCCGGCGTGACCTTCATCGACACCGCAGACGTCTACGGTGACGGTCGAAGCGAGCGCCTGATCGGCCGCTTCCTCGGCGGCCCGGATGAGCGATCCGCTGTCGAGGGGGGTCTGGTCACTGTCGCGACCAAGATGGGTCGCCGGGTCGAGCAGCGCCCCGAGTTCTACACGCTGGAGAACTTCCGGGCCTGGACCGACCGGTCCCGGGCCAATCTCGGCGTCGAAACCCTTGACCTCGTCCAGTTGCACTGCCCTCCGAGTGAGGTGGTCACGTCCGACCAGGTCTACGACGCGCTCGACACCCTGGTCGAGGATGGGCGCATCCAGGCGTACGGAGTGAGTGTCGAGACCTGCGATCAGGCCTGTGCCGCGATCGCCAGGCCCGGGGTCGCCAGCGTGCAGATCATTCTCAATGCCCTGCGGCTCAAGCCGCTGGATGCGGTCCTGCCGGCCGCGGTCCAGGCCGGCGTCGCGATCATCGCCCGGGTCCCGCTGGCCAGCGGCCTACTATCCGGTAAGTACAATGAAAATACGACATTTCCGGATAATGACCATCGGACGTATAACCGGGCGGGCAAGGCCTTCGATATCGGAGAGACCTTCTCCGGCGTCGACTTCGCCACAGGCCTGGCAGCGGTCCGCAGGCTGGCCCCGCTGGTCCCGGCCGGAGCGACCATGGCACAGTTCGCCCTGCGCTGGATCATCGACCAGCCGGGGGTCACTGTGGTGATCCCGGGTGCCCGCAGCCCGCAGCAGGCGCGGGACAATGCTGCCGCCGCCGAGCTCGATCCGCTCTCCACCGAGGTGCTCGACGAGGTCAAGCGGGTCTACGACGAGCTGATCCGGCCATCGGTCCACCACCGCTGGTAGTCGAGCCACCGCAGGCCGCTCAGGCGGTGCCGCCTGGGGGTGCGGTCCGGGTGAGCGTTGGGTGCGACTCCGGTCGCCCCATACCGCTGTTCCGGCGGCCCGAATAGCGTCGGTACTCGTGATCAGAGAGCCCGTTTCCGCAGTAGACCTCGTGTCGGCGCAGTCAGCGCTCGACCAGCTCATGGCGATGGTCGGCGTCGACGGGCTGGTCGCCGCCTTCCAGTGCCCGGGTCTGCTCGCCGCCGTCGACCAGCACGTCGCCGCCATCCGGGAGAGCCTCGCCGGGGCAGGCAGGGCGGTCGATGCCGTCTCCCTCGCGCGGTACACGCGTTCGGTGCTCTCCGTCGCGGCCAGGGACGACCGGCGGCTGGCGGACGTCGCCGCCCTCGACTGGCATGAGGCCGACTGGTACCTGCTGCGACTGGTCGCCGTCTGCGCGCTCGCTGATGCCGAGGGTTGTCTCTGATCGTTTTCTTGTTGGACGACCCAACAAACCGGCCGGCGAAGTCGCTGGAACTTTCACCTGTTACTGGATCGCCCGTCGAGGCACGACCGTCTGAGATCCTCGCCGCCCGGA
>JAFGOK010000229.1 GCA_016926535.1 Micromonosporaceae bacterium
GACGATCCCGCAGCGGTCCAGCGCAGCCAGCCCGGCCGGCTCCAGAGCGTCCGGGGCAGGCATTCCCAGCTCGATGGTGGCGTCTGCGTGGTTCCACAGCAGGCCGAGTCGGGAGCACCCGCCGCTGCTGGCCTGAGCATCGGCCTGACGATCGGCCTGACGATCGGCCTGAGTATCGGCCTGGCGGATGAGTACGAGGGGCTGGCGCCGCCCGGTCTCGGTGAGGGTCAGCGTCACCTGGCTCGCGGGATCCGCCAGCGCGGCGACCAGACCGGGGTCGAGGTCGGCCGCTGCGAGCGTGCTGCGGACCGCCACTGTCTCCGGGGACAGACGATCACTGCGGCGGATCACCAAGCGGTCACGCACAGTGTGATCAGGGTTGATGACCGCCTGCCCGGTGGCGGTGGCGCCGCCAGCAGACAGGGTGAGGGCGACCTCGCCTCGCAGCAGCCCGAGACCGGCGGCGTCGATCGTGGCACCGACCCCGACGACGCAGGTAGCTCTGGCGGTGATGGCCGTGCTCGACGTCAGCTCAAGCGTCTTGGCATGGGTGGCGCGAATCCTCGGATCCCCGGTCGCGCGCACCAGCACGGATCGCAGCAACGGGCGCTTGGCGGGCACGCGGCATACTACCAGCTCCGCGCTCCCGCCCAGCGTCCCGATCCGGCTGCCGCAGGTACCTGGGATGGGCCTCAGATCGAGAAGTCCTCCCCCGGCCACATCCCGCTGTCGGCGGGATGGACGTTGGACGGGGTGAGATGGCAGTTGACGGCCTTCTCCAGCTCCTCGACCCGGGTCAGCAGCGAGCGGATGCTCGTTCCGACCAGGTCTGGCAGCAGGACCTGGTCGAGGTCTGGTTTGGTCGGTTCCGGCCGGGGGTGGCTTCGGAGGATCACCTGGCCGGGGACGCCGACGACCACCGAGTCTGGGGGGACGGGCTTGACGACGACGGCGTTGGCCCCGATGCGGCTGTCGTGCCCGACGGTGAACGGCCCGAGCACCTTGGCGCCAGCGCCGATCGTCACCCGGTCCTCAACCGTCGGGTGGCGCTTGCCGCGCTCCAGGCTGGTGCCGCCGAGCGTCACGCCATGATAAATCGTCACGTTATTGCCGATTTCTGCGGTCTCACCGATCACCACTCCGGTCGCGTGGTCGATGAACAGGCCGGATCCGATGGTCGCTGCGGGATGGATATCGACCCCCGTGCAGCGATGGGTGATGGTCGAGACGACCCGTGCGGCCAGCCGCAGCCCCCTGCGCCACAACCAGTGGCTGATCCGGTAGCCCCAGATGGCGTGGAGCCCGGGGTAACAGAGGATGGCCTCCAGCGTCGAGCGTACCGCCGGGTCGCGGTCCGTCACTGCCCGCACATCACGCCGCAGTTCGCCTAGCACGACTGACCACTGGCTCCTTCCTTGCTCCACCACGCATCACCCGATCGGGCACGGCACGGATGACCTCTTGGCCCCTGACGATGATTCCACTGGCCGCGATTGGGTCTGTCGTGCCCTCTGCTGCTTGCCATCGCCCTACGCGGGAGCCTTGGCCAGCCCGGTACATCCGCGCAGATCAGCAAAGCGCTTGGTCAGTTTCGTCGCGGCCTGACCGGTCAGCGGCACAGGCTGCCCGGTGCCGGAGACCACCGCTGGGATCAGCTGGTGCTTGGTGACGGTCGTGCCCTGGACGGTCAGGCGCAGCACCCCGGTGTCGGTGCTGGCGGAGTTGCCGTACCACAGGAAGTTGCCCATGCCGTACGCGACGAAGGAACCGTTGAGGGAACCGGCGCCCTGCAGCGTATGGGCATGGGACCCAACGATGATGTTGGCGCCTGCCTTGACCAGCTTCTTGGCGAAATCCTTCTGGGCGCTCGTCGGGCACTGGTTGCGTTCCTGCCCCCAGTGGTTGAACACGACGATGAGATCTGCCTGCTTCCTGGCCGCCTGGACTGCGGCGATCGCCCGATCGGTGGTGACCGCGATGGCCAGCCCTGGGCGCGTTTCCGTCGCGATCCAGGTGGAGGAGAGCTCCTGGATTTGGCTGAATCCGAACACAGCGATCCGGACGCCCCGCACTGTCACGATCCACGGCGCGTTGGCCTCAGTGGCGTTGCGCCCGCCTCCGAAGACCGGGAAGTTGGCCCGCTCCGCGTTGTCGAGGGTGTCGGTGAAACCGACCTGGCCGAAGTCCAGAGCATGGTTGTTGGCCAGTGACACGGCGTCGACCCCTGCGGCCCGCAACGCGTCGAAGGTGGTCGCTGGCGCGCGGAAGGTGTAGGTCTTCGGCTGGGCGGTGCCCCGCTGGGTCACCGCGGTTTCGAGATTGAGGATCGTGAGATCGGCCCCGGACAGGGCGGGAATGATCTTCCCGAACGCGGTGGACGGCTTTCTGAGTAGCGTCGCTGTCCGCCCGGTGAAGTGCACGTCACCGGCGAAGGCCAGGGTGAGCTCCGTTCCGGCGGCGGGGCCGGTGGGCGCGATGCCGATGCTGGAGGATGGTGAGCCCGCAGCCAGTGCGGTCGCGCCGGAGTCGGCCACGGGCTCCGTTTCGCTGGACGATGCCCCGCATCCAGCGGCCAGAACGCTGACACTGGCGAGGCATGCGACAGCGGCGGACAGCGTGGTGCTCCGGGGAAGACGTGCGGCCATGGCGCCAGCCTACGACGCCATGGCCACCCGGTGCCGATCACCACACGTACGGCCATCCAGAGGAATCCCAGCCGAGGAAGTTGATGCCGAGCTTCGCCGTTCCGTTGGCGTTGCCGTCGTAGTAGTGGTAGACGAGCAGGTCATTGTCGGAGTCAGCCATGACACTCTGGCCGCCGGGTCCGATGATCGATCCGTGGGTCGCCAGGATCTCGGTGCCCCCGCCGGAGGTCATCGCCGTACCGTTGCGGTCCTTGTACGTTCCGGTGATGCTGGTGGAGCGGCCGACCATGATCCGGTAGGTGCTCGACGTGCCTTTGCAGCAGTAGTCCCAGGAGACGAACAGGTAGTAGTAGCTACCGTGCTTGAAGATGACCGGTGCCTCCATGGCGTCCGGGGAGGGACGCTGGGCCAGGGAGTAGCGCGTGGTGTTGCTGGCAAGCTGCTTGCCGGTCGAGGGGTCAATCTGGATCATCTTGATGCCACTCCAGAAGGAGCCCAAGGTCAGCCACCACTTGCCGGACGAGTCAACGATGAGTGACGGATCGATGGCGTTGAAGTCCTTGCTGGTGTTCGAGGTGTAGACGACCCCCTTGTCGGTCCAGCTGCCCGGCTTGGCGGTCGTGCTGGTCGCCAGGCCGATCGCGGAGTGGTTGGAGCCGAAGGACGAGGCGCTGTAGTACAGGTAGTACAGGCCATTGTGGTAGGAGACGTCCGGCGCCCAGAGGGCCTTGACGTCGCTGGCGTAGGCGCTGGCCCAGGTTGCGCCGTTGGGAAGGACCTGCCCGGCGTAGGTGAACTTCGTCCGGTCGGTCGAGGTGCGGATGTCGATGCCCTGGCCGGTGGAGAACAGGTAGTAGACCCCGTCGGTTCCCTTGACCATCGATGGGTCGTGCACGGTGATGTTACCGTTCACAGCCCCAGGGTTCGGATAGCTGGCGGCCGAAGCGTTGGTGGCGGTGTAGGTCGCGAACGCGGCCCCGGAGGCGGCGAGTGCTACCGCAAGTGAGCTCACGAGCCACGTCCTGCGGCGAATTCGCCGCCCGCGGTGCTCCTGCCGGGAATCGTCGAGGTGCTGATCATTCATGGTTGCACTCCCTACGGGTGTCGTTGTCACGCCCAGCCGGGACGGCGTGGCTGACGTGGTCGGGTGTCGTCCGGGGTCGCACTCGCGCCGCCCGGCGTGCGGCGGTCGCGCGGATCCAGTGAGTGCCCATTGAACGACCTCGTTGGTCGTGGCGACAAACCCGGGTCTCTGGGAATCCCCTTACCCGCAGCGTAAAGGCCAACACGCCGGTGAATATTCACCGGCGTGTTGGCCGAACATGCACGTGGTTCGTGTGTCGTCAGGGGTGCTTGCTGGGTGGAAGTGGTGCTTACGAGGCGGTGCAGGTCATCGCGGGCGCGGAGGCACTCCCACTCGCGATGAGCCCAAACTGCGCCGTCCCGTTCGCGGCGAGGTTGCCGTTCCACGAGACGTTGGTGACCGCGGCGGTGGAGCCGCTGGTGCTCAGGGTCCCGTTCCAGACCTGGCTGATCGACTGCCCGCTGCCCAGGGTCCAGGTCACGGTCCACCCGTTGATGGCGGCGTTGCCCGCCTTGACGGTGACCAGTGCCTGGAAGCCGTTCTGCCAGGAACTCGCGGTCGCGAACGAGGCCGTGCAACCCGCCGAGGAGGTGGGATCCGACGTTGCTGGCGAGGATGCCGGGGCCGAGGAGGCAGGGGCGCTCGACGCTGGCGCGGACGAGGCTGGGGCCTGGGACGTCGGGTCCTGGGTTGCCGGGTCGGTGGTCACCGCCGGGTTCGGGGCGCTCGACGCCAGGCTGTAGGCCAGGCTGGCCTGGAAGGAGCCTGCGGTGAAGGAGCAACCGTCGGCCTCGCCGGGAGGCTTGACCCAGAGGTAGCCGTCAATGTTGGCGTCGCCGGTGTTCAGTGTTGGGTACTGGCCGATGCGGCGGTCGGTGTTGTCGTCCGCGCACCAGTCGCCGGAGGCTCCACCGTTGCGGCTGGTGTCGATGATCTGGGTCTTGCCAGACAGCCCCATGCCGGACAGCGCCGAGATAATGGACCGGCCGTAGTTCGCCTCGCTGGAGGTGGGCTGGAAGTTGGAGACGTTGGTGTAGAAGCCATCCGCGTACTGGATCCCGGCGTCCCGCAGGCGCGAGGCCTGGGTTGACGCGCTGTTCCACGCGGAGTGCCCGCCGTCGAGGTACACCTTTGCCTGGGAGTTGGCGGCCTTGATGGTCTGGGTCGCCTTGGTCAGGGCCTGGTTCCGCGCTGCGAGCTCCGTCCCGTTGAGGCAGGTCTGGAGGGCGAGAGAGTCCGTCTCCAGGATGATGATGACCGTCTGGCTGCCGAGGGCCTTCGAGAAGGCCGAGATCCAGGTCTGGTACTGGGTCAGATCAGGGGCCCCGCCGGCGCTGGCCCCGCCGCAGTCCCGGTTGGTGATCTCGTAGACGGACAGCACCGGGACCTTGCCAGCGCTGTTCGCTGCGTTGATGTAGGTGCTGACCTCGGATGTCACTGTGTTGATGTTGAAGTTCGCCATCCACCTGGCCTGGGGCTGGCTTGCGATCTTGTCCCGGATGACCGGCATGCGCGAGTCGTTGGGGTTGGCCGCGACCCACTTGACCACCTGCGAGCTCGGGTCGACATACATAGTGCCGCTCAGGCTGCCGGCAGACGCAGAGCCGCTGGTGAACCAGATGCCAGCCGCGGCCATGCAGGCAGCGGCGGTCGCGGCGATGATCGCCGGGCGGCGATGTCCGCGAAGGAGTTGGAAGGACACAAGCGTTCCTTTCGTCGGGGTGACGATGCGCATCGAGACGACACACATCGATGGGAGCGCTCCCGCGAAGGCTAGACGACCTGGACTGTCACTGCCAAGGGGTTCGCTGACCTGCCACGATGAGCGGCAGGTCGGTCCATGGTTCCGACGGTCTCGGCCCTGAAGGCAGGTGAAAATTGCCGCCGATGCCTCGGGCACACTCCATCACGCCTTGTCCTTGATCATGATCTTGCGGATGCCGGAGACCGCTCATCGGAAACTATGTGGCAGCCCCATTCCGCCATCTACCAGGAACAAGCCAAAAAATTGTGGCAGAACATCCTGAAATGATTGTGGAACCCAGCAGGTGCAGGTCAGTGTCACTGAATTGACCTACCGTAATCAGATGGCTGTATTCGCGTAATGTTGATCGTGAGTGCGGCGTTGCCGCAGAGGTCGTCGATGGTGGTGGCATGACTGCCACCGCCGGCGAGGTGTTCGTTGGGAAACATGATTCCTATTCGGAATACGATTTCTGCGCCTTCTCCCCGTACGCGACTTACACTATTGTCTCGCCTGGCAGGTGGGGTTGTCGTGAGATGCCTTGCTGGTCGGGTTCCCATTCGCCTC
>JAFGOK010000230.1 GCA_016926535.1 Micromonosporaceae bacterium
CCCCGTGCCAGCAGGTATGCGCGGCCTCACAGCGGGGATTGGCGAGATTCCTGTTCTGCCGAACGGCAATCCCGACGGTGATCGAACCGCCGAACGCGCGGCGGCTGTTCATCCGGAACACATTCGAATTGGTGCAGCGGCTGGATTGCTGGTCAGGCTGGCAGCTGTCCGGAACCCCGGACCAGAACGCCCCGTCTCTGGCGAACAGCGAACCGCTGTTGGCGGTCCAGTCCGGGGAGACGGCCGCCGCCGAATCTGAGCTGTAGGTGGCGTACTCGTTGGTCACCAGGGCGTCCCCGGCGGGCGGGGCGAGCACCGCGATCGGGGTCCCGGGACTCAGCGGGGCACCGCTCTGGCCAATCTGCTCAGACGGCACGCCGGCTGTCCAGTCCGCCCGCTGCCGCGTCGCGCAACCCGCCGCCAGGAGCGGGCCCAGCAGGCAGGCCGTGACAGCGAGCACCAGCGGCCCAGCCCAGGCGGGGCGAGGCCGGGTCGCCTCCCCCGCCCTGGTGCCGGTCACGCTACGCCGCCGCAACATCGACGCTCGTCATCGTCAGGATGGCCGCCCCGGCCGCCGGGTTCCAGACCCGCGCACCGATCCCCCCGGTGGCCAGGCCCGCTGATGCGTTCCCCGCGAGGCGGGCCTGCGCCGTCCGCGGCCCGCCGCACTGGACGCGGTTGCCCGTCACCGACATCGTCAGCGCCCTCACGCCGCCCCGCGCGGATTTCGGGAACTTGACTTCGCTCAGCACGCTGGTCCGGTTGCCGAACCGCTGCTCCACCCGCACGCGCGCCGGGGTCAGCACGCAGGCGACGTAGGAGGACTCGCCCTGGTACCTGGCGACCAGCGCGACGTTGGTCAGAACCGCCGTCGGCTCGAACTCCACGCGGTAGGTGTAGTCGGTCCACCCATCTGCCCCGTCCAGCACGGTGCTGGCCGACGTGCCCGTGACCGGGGCTGCCAACCGCATCCGGCTGTCCCCCCGATACTCGAGCCTGCCGTAGGTGCTCTGCCAGCCCTGGAGGTCCCCGAAACTGTCCCGGAACGGCAGCCACTTGGGGGTGCCGAGTGTCATCATCTTCAGCAGGTTCTCCGGGGTCCAATCCGGATACACCTCCATCCGCCGGCTGAGCGCCAGGTCACTGCCGGGCCGGTTCTGGGTGGCCTTCGTGCCGGCCGTACGGTCCTGGACGAACGACGCGGCGTAGATGGTCCGGGAGGCCGCGAGCAGGGTCTGGCTCGCCCCGGGATGGTTGATGGTGTCCTGGCCGTAATCGCCGAAGGGGAAGGCGAAGGTCGCGGCATCGACCCCGATCTCCCGCCTGAGGTCCTCCCGGGCGCCGCGCAGGTCCGCCTCGACCCTGGCCTGGAACTCCGGTTGGGTCTCCAGCCGGTTCATCGCAGGCAGCCATCGAAAGTTGCTGAACAGGTGGCCCTTGGCCCCTGCTGCGTCGATATCCGTCAGACCGTGGAAGTCCCTGGTGTGTGCCCCGATGTCCCATCGCCCGCTGTCCCGCATGGTGATCAGCTCTTTGCGGTCGAGGTAGTAGTCCCGGGGGTCCATGCCATCCCGGAAGGACTGGCCGGTGATGACGAACATGGTCGCGTGAAAGCCCAGCGCCTTGATGATCGGGTCAACCGGGTAGTAGCTGTCCTTCCGGCCGTCGTCGAAGGTCAGCAGAAACGATCCCGCGGGCAGCTTCCGCTCGCCCTGGCAGAAGGCGAGGTAGTCGTCCATTGAGACGGCCTGGTAGCCCGCTCGTTTCAGAGCGAACATCTGCTCCCTGAAGTCCTTGATCAGCACGTTGTAGCCGTCCGGCCGCTCGATGATGCCGTGGTACAGCAGCACGGGAATGGCACTCGCCTCGGCGAACGTCGCCTCCTGCGGGGCCTGGGGAGCCCTGGTCAGCGCGGGCAGGTAGGCCTCCTTCAAGGTCGAGAAACTGACGTTCGCGATGAGATTCTCGTATTTGAGGTACCCCTGGACACCCAGGATCTGGAGCAGCGCGAACCCGGCCAGGAGCACGGTGCGGAAAACCGGGATGCGGGAAAGGAATCTGCTGAGTACCGCCTTCACAGTTGCACCAACTCCATCGAGGACACGGTCGCCGTGACATTGCCGGTGATTTCCAGCCCGAAGGGATATCGCCGGTCAGTTCGTCGCTGGCGGTCGAAGGTGTGTTCCAGGTGAATGCGCTGGTACAGCTTGTCTTTCCGGACCTCGTAGATCGTGACGTCGATCCGCTGGCCGCGCACGGTCAGGTCGTACTCGTAGACCGCGTGCTCCTGCGCCTCGAACGGTTTGCGGTACTGCGAGTAATCTTTCGTCTGCTCCGGTTCCTGCCCCTGCGAGGAGAAGCGTTCGAGCGGGATGACGGTCAGCACGCCAGCGATGTCGTAGTCCAGGGAGCAGTAACCGCCGAACCAGTCGTGCCCCGGGTCGTAGTCGGGCTCGAAATCGTAAAACACCCGCAACCAGGTGTTGTTGGTATCCGATCCGAGGCGGTTGAGCGTCAGCCTGGTCCGGAAGGCGAAGTTGACCGGCGTCCCCCACTTCGACAGGATCCTGCCGTGGTCGCCGTTGCTGGGGTACTGCCGCTGCCGGACGTTGCGCAGGTTCAGAACCCAGTCCCCGGTCTGACCGGCTCCGGTCTGGCCGGAGCCGGTCAGACCCGATCCGGTTCGATCGATGTCGAGCACGCCGTACTGGGGCATACCCAGCGGGGCATGCCAGTTGCCCGCCAGTGGATTCGCCGCCTTCTGTAGCCCGTCCTGAATCCGCAGGTTGTCAAGCAGCACGGTCTGCGACTTCAGCGCACCGGTCGTCGCGATCGTGATCTCGTACCAGCTCACCCTGGAGGCTGCGAAGTCCGGCGAGGCGGTCGACCCGGTGTCCAGCCGCCATGGCAGGTAGTTCCAGCCGGGGACCACCTGGAAGTCCGTCCACTCCGCGGCATGGGTCGTCTCGGGATAGGTCAGGTCCGGGAAGGGATCGTTGTCGCGAGGGTGGTTCGGGTAGTCGCTCTGAAGGTTGGGCAGCGGTGCGATCTGTCTGGTACGCCCGGCATCATCGCCCAGCACGATCGAGATCTCCCCGATACCCTTCCGGCCGGTCACCCTCAGCCAGGCCGTCAGGTATCCGGCCGTCCACCGGGACAGGTCGACGGGTGCCGGCAGGTCGGTGTGCAGGACCACCGGGGTTCCGCCGGTTTCGAGCCGGACCGCGAGGGACCGCTGCCCCTGGATGGCGTCACTGTTCCGGCTGAGGGTGCCGCCGCCTCCGATCAGCCTGCGATTGGCGGGCTGCTCCATGCCGTCGATCAGCCGGGAGTTGACGTCGCCGTACTCGTCGAAGTCCTCGTACAGGTAGCGGACCGTCCCATCCGGATTGGGGACGATGGTGCTGCCCCGGGCACGGCGCTCGCTCACGACCGGACGCACGGCCGCCGTGTCTCTGGTGAACTGGCTCTCATCGACCGGGATGAAGGCGTGCCGGTGCGTGATCGCGACAGCGCACCCTCCCACGACAGCGACGATGCCCGCCCCTGCGAGTACCCGCCGGGTCAGGCGCCCGCGGCGCCTCGGCGCCTCTGGGCCGGCCGCACCGGCCGGGGTGGCCTGCACGGGCATCTCCCGCGTCGGCAGGCTGGCGAAGGCCGGTTCGAGGAC
>JAFGOK010000231.1 GCA_016926535.1 Micromonosporaceae bacterium
CGACACTTGCGGTGCCCGCCTCGGCCAGGCAGGATGAATGAACGTTTCACAGTGATTATGCTCGATATGTGGAGCGAGCTCGGTGGGTAGACGCCCGAATGCGCAAACCGGTCACTACCGCGGCCGGATTAGACACACGGTGTTGACAGCGCCGTAATGGTGTTCAACGCTGACCGGGACCGCTCTCAAATGGCGTTTCGCCCCGATGCCGAGGAGATCGGATGTCCGACCAGCCCACCCTGACCGAGGTCGCCGCAGCAGCCGGAGTGTCGCCGGCGACCGCGTCCCGGGTCCTGACCGGCACCGTGCGGGTTAGCACCTCCGCACGACGGCAGGTCCACGACGCGATCGCCCAACTCGGGTACGTGCGGCGGCGAGCTCAGCGCCACGCTCCGCAACGAACGAACCAGCACACTGTGGCAGCGGTGATCTGTGAGCCGACCACCCGACTATTCCATGATCCGTTTTTTCCCCGACTCCTCAACGGAGCCGAAGAGGCCCTCGCGCGCCACGGCACGCCCCTGTTGATGGTCTCAGCGACTCCAACCAACGCCCCCCACATCACCTCCTACCTGCTTGCTGGAGGCGTGGCCGCCGCCATGCTGGTCAGCGCCCATGGCAGGCATCCCCTTGCGATCTCACTTCCGGCCTCACGGATCACGGTCCGTAGCGCCGGCCGGCTGCCGGCGGGCATCGACATCCCGTTTGTCGATGTCGACAACCGAGATGGTGCCAGGCAAGCTATCGAGCACCTGCTCCTGCGCGGCCGCAGGTCCATCGCGATGATCGCCGGCCCACCGGATCTCACCGCGGCTGCCGACCGGCTGGTCGGCTACCGCCACGCTATGGAGGCTGCCGGACGCGCAGCGGCCCCGGTGGCGTACGGCGATTTCACCCACGTCTCCGGAGCCCACGCGATGGGGTGGCTCCTCAACCGAATGCCCCGGCTCGACGCGGTCTTCGTCGCGTCCGACCTCATGGCTTCCGGCGCGATCCAGGCACTTCATCGCGCCGGTCGCAGAGTCCCGGATGACGTCGCTGTCGTCGGTTTCGACGATGCTCCCCTGGCTCGGATGGTCAGCCCGGCACTGACCACCATCCGCCAACCAGTCGAAGAACTCGGTGCCATCGCAGCAGACCTGTTGTTCGCGGCGGTCAGCGGGCAGGATGTGGAGAACCACAACCCGATCCTTCCGACGGAGCTCGTTGTACGCGACTCCTCCTGACCATCCTGGACTTGGCGCCGCTGCGACTATGACCGACAAGCCGAAGCAGACTAGAACCCCGACCACGGTCGAAGACACCGGGACCCCAGCCGGCCACGCCCTGAAGGAGGGCGACCGGCTGGGGAATCGGTATCTGCTTCAGCGCCGCATCGGCACTGGCGGGATGTCGGTCGTGTGGCGGGCATGGGACGAGGCGCTCCAGCGGTCCGTCGCGGTCAAGGTGATGCATGCGCCGCTGACGACCTGCCTGGGTGACCGGGAGATGATCCGCCGAGAGGCCCGCGCGGCGGCCCGGATCGAGCACCCCAATGCGATGGGCGTCTACGACGTCGGTGAGACCATCACCTCCGGTGGCCGCCTCACCGCCTATGTCGTCATGCGGCTCCTCGACGGTCACTCCCTTGCTGACCTCCTCGATGACGGCCCGTTGATCTGGCAGGACGCGGTCGAGATCGTGGTCAGAGTCGCGGACGTCCTCGCGGCGGCCCACGGGCACGGCATCGTGCACCGGGACGTGACGCCGGAGAACGTCATGCTGACCGACGAGGGGGCGAAACTCCTCGATTTTGGTATCGCCGCCCGGGTCGGGGAGCGGGAGGACGAGGTCCCCGGCCCGGTCTTCGGCACACCGCCGTACGTCGCTCCGGAGCGCCTGCACGGCGCGGAGGCCGCGGGGGCGACTGACGTTTATGCCCTCGGCGTGCTGATGTTCCAGATGCTGACCGGGCGGATGCCCTACCCCGAGACCACCTGGGACGAGCTTGAGACCGCGCACCGCGCCGGCCGGCCACCAAAACCGACTGGGGTTCCTGGCCTGCCCCGCTCCGTGGCCAGGCTGTGCCGGCGCTGTCTGGCGACAGACCCGTCCGACCGCCCGACCGCTGCCGAGATCGCCTCGACCCTGAACGACGCGCTGTACGCCGAAACTCACCGGTTCCAGCGGACGGTACGAAGACTCGTCGCCGTGATGGTGTCCTGCCTGGTCATTGCCGCGACCGCGATCATCGCCACGGGGCCCTCCCTGACGCCGGGGGGAGGCACCAAGCCAGATCCGACCGTTCAAGAACCGCAGGTCAGCAACGGACCCGGGGTCATCGCAGCCGCCCCGAGCCAGTCGCCTTCCTCGTCGAAGACCCCGACTCCCAAGCGAAGCACCAGCAGTGCACCTTCCGTCCTCTCCGTACTACAGGCGACCGCGGCGGTGCACGCCTTGATCGATCAGGGGGCCAAGGACACGTCGATCCGGGCGGACGTCGCCTCGGACATCAGCCAGCAGGTCGACAACCTCGTCGACTACCCGGCGCAGACCCCGGAGGAGCGCCAGCGGCAGCTCAACGACGTCCGCAAGCACATCCGGGACCGGGTCAGGGAGCAGGGCATGACCCAGTCCATCGCCAGCGACCTCGACAGCGCCTTGGTCACCCTCGGCGCAGCGATCGAGCGGGAGCTGAGCAACCGCAGCTCAGGGACGAGCGTCCCCGCGTAGGAGGGCACGTCTGGCGGATCTCGCCAGAGCGAGCCGCAGCCCAGAGGCCGTTCCGGAAGACTCAGGCTCCGATCCGGAAGGCTCAGCTGCGCTCGGGACGAGTCGAAAGAATGGCAGGCACATCATCACCAGACGGCAGGCAGGTGCCACCTCGCTGGTGCTTGGTGACGTCCCCCAACGGCGGAGGGCGGAATTGGACACGATCACCGCCATTCGGCAGTTCTTGAAGGAACACTGTTCCCAGGTCCAGATCACGCTGATCAGCACCCGAGTACTGCTCGAAACGGGCGTCAACCTCACCAACATCGCCCCGGAACGGGACAGCGACCCCGCGACAGTCACCGAAATCAACGCCATTCTCCGCGAGATGGGGGTACTCCCGTGACAGCCCTGGCCGACCAGGCCCGCCCCAGATCAGACCTGGGCTGAGCGGCGGCCCGCCGTGTTGTGCCCACCTGGCATGGAACGAGTGCCAGCCGCCGGGCTGGCCACCATGCCGCTGTGGGCGATCACGGAGTCCCTCGGCGAGGAAGGGCTGCGCGCTCGTTTCGTGCTTGAGATCTGTCGCTTCGATCCGGCCGATCGGCGGCGGCTCGCGGCGGCCCTCTGCCTGGCAACCGATCTGCATCGCCATGACCAGCGGATCCGCGAGCCCTATGTCAATCATCTGCTCCGTGTTGCCATCCGGATCATGAGTCACTACGAGGTGCGCGACGTCGATACCGTGGTCGCCAGCGTGCTGCACGATGCCGTGGAGGACCATGCGCCGCAGCTCGCCGACCAAGGCGCTGGAGGAGACGCCGAGGCAGGCGCTGGAGCAGGCGCTGGAGGAGACGTCACTGGCGCGGCGTTGCGGACGATGCAGCGGCAATTCGGGCAACGCGTCGCCACGCTGGTGGAATCAGTCACTAATCCACCGTTCGACCCATTACGTGATACCAATACGCAGTACTGCGACCATCTCCTCGCCAATCTGGACCGCAATCCGTGGGCGAGAGTCATCAAGGCGTCCGACTTCACCGACAACGGGGTCGGTGTCATTCACATCACTGGGCAGAAGGCCCGCCGAGCGGCGGAGAAGTATCGCCCGCTTGTACCGATCCTGCGCGAACTGGTCAGCCGATCCGATACTCCACTATCCGACTGGGTCAAACGGCACATCTTTGGCCAACTTGACCTCGCCGAGGAGCGATTCAATGACATCCTGTGTGTGGCACCTCCGTTGAGCTGGTCAGATCCGGTACTGGAATCGACCGACTAGGGTGGCGCAATAGTCGTAGTATCGACGCACGGCAGCAGGCGGGAGCGTGGCCGATCCCCCAAATGTCGGCTGAAGTATGCGGCCTCCCATTGGCGGGATTCGCGGGATGAGTTCAACAGCGACGGGGGTAGGACGGATGGCGGGCATCCGAATCAAGTGCGCGGTAATCGCGCTTGCCACTCTGGCCCCATTGGCACTCTCCGGTTGCGTAACCGGAGAGCCACGTCGCGTTGCGGTCGCATTGACCGAAACCGTGCCACCACCGACGCCAGAGCCGACGCTGGAACTCACCCCGGCTGCCGGGGCGAAGGATGTCCCGGCGAGCACCGAGATCGGCGTCACGGCAACAAATGGCACGGTCAGTGACGCAACCGTCCTCGACAGCGACAACAACCGAGTCACCGGAACTATGCGGGCCGACGGCAGCAGCTGGGTCCCGGACAAGACCCTGGAGTACGGCGAGTCGTACACGGCCACCATCACGGTCACCGGGGACGGCGGCACCGCCACCAAGAGCACGACGTTCGCCATCATGGCCAAGCCTGCGACAAAGCAGGTCAAGAGCACGAGTCTGTACCTGACCTCAGGCAAGACCTACGGCGTCGCGATGCCCGTTGTCGTCACATTCGAGTCGGACGTCCCGGACAGTGCCAGAGCGACGATCCAGCGGCGGCTGTTCGTCACCAGCCAGCCAGCCCAGAACGGCGCATGGCGGTGGTTCGGGGCACGATCTGTGATGTACCGGCCGGAGACCTACTGGCAGCCTGGGACGAAGCTGACGGTCAGGTCCGCGCTCGGAGGCCTGCCCATCGGCAAGATGATCGGTGACACCGACCGGTCCGCCACCGTCACCATCGGCAGGGACTTCCGCATCCAGATCGAGAACTCGAACAAGCGGATGAGCGTCGTCCAGAACGGCCAGGTCATCAAGACGATACCGGTCAGCCTCGGCAAGGCGAGCACCCCGTCGTCCAGCGGAACGACGGTGATCATATCCAAAGAGGCGGATACGGTCTTCGACACCACGTTGACTGACGGCCCCGACGGCTACCGCATCGCCGTCAAGTACGCCCAGCGGCTGACCTGGGGTGGCGAGTACATCCACTCCGCACCATGGTCGGTCGGCGATCAGGGCCGCCGGAACGTCTCCCACGGCTGCGTCAATGTCTCGCCGGGCAATGCCTCGTGGCTGTTCAGCAAGACGCTCATCGGAGATCCGGTGACGACCCGCGGGACAACGCGAAAGCTCGCCGCGGGCAACGGCTGGACCGTGTGGAACATGACCTGGGCGGAGTACACCTCGTCGTAACACGCACCCCACCGCGCACCCCACCGCGCGGCCCGGCCAGCCACGGTGACGTGGGCAGGCATCGGCCTCCACCTTCGAGGCATCATGGAACCGGGATGTGGCGGACAAGGTGGTACAGACGATGCTCACCAGGCGACACCGAGTCGGATCGGGACGACAAACCGGACGACGCGAGGGGCAACAAACCGGACGACGCGAGGGACGACGAGCCGGACCGCGGGCACGGAGCGTTGCCCTCGCTGCTGCGGTCTGCTGCCCCCTCCTCGTCCTCGGGTGTGACTCCGGCGGCCCACGATGGCACGACGCCGGCGATACCGGGAGCCGGGATGGGTCGCCCAACATCACCATCACCCAGCCAGCGCCAGAAGCGACCGGGGTTCCCACCTCGGCTGAGATCGTCTACTCCGCGACCGATGCCAGCGATCCCGCCGTCGAGCTCCTTCAGGAGGCTGTCAGGATTCCCGGGGAGTTCCGGTCAGATGGTTCGTCCTGGGTGCCGGCGAAGCAACTGAAGTACTCCACCCGCTACACGGCGACGGTGACCGTCACGGTGCGGGGGAAGACCCAGAGCGAGGCCGTCAGCTTCACCACCATGGCCAAGCCTTCGGCCACGCTGCGCGTCTCCAGCGTGATCGGCGACGACCAGGTCGTCGGGGTCGGGATGCCCATCATCATCACGCTCGGAGGTGATGTCGCCAGGGACCAGCGGGCTGCCGTGCAACGCCGGCTGTTCGTGACGTCTGATCCACCCCAGGAAGGCGCGTGGAACTGGTTCAACGCACACGAGATCCACTTCAGGCCACGGGAATACTGGCAAGCCTCGACGAGACTCTCATTCCGCGCCGCGCTGGGGGGGCTGCCGCTCGGAGGCGATCGCTACGGTGCCAACGACATCACGGTCCGCGCAGCCGTCGGCTCCCGACTCCTCATCACGATCGAGAATCAGACCAAGCAGATGACGGTCACTGAGGACGGCTCCGTGCTCAGAACGATCCCAGTAAGCCTCGGCAAGCCGAGTTCGCCCTCAGCCAGCGGCAACCTCATCATCATGGCCAAGCAGCGGGAGGAGTGGTTCGATTCCTCGACCTACGGCGTTCCCGCTGACAGTGCGGACGGCTACCGCACCCTGGTCAAGTTCACACAGCGGCTGACCTGGGACGGGGAGTACATCCACGCCGCGCCCTGGTCGGTCGGCGATCAGGGCCGGCGGAACGTCTCCCACGGCTGCACCAACATCTCCGAGGCGAATGCCAAGTGGCTGTTCGGGGTGACGCACATCGGCGACCCGGTCATCATCAAGAACACCGAGCAGCACGTGCGGTGGGGCAATGGCTACACCGACTGGGAGCTGACCTTCGAGGAGTACGCCCGGGGTGGTGCCGAACCCACAACTGCCAGCGGCTCAGCCGCAGCCCCATCAGCCCCATCAGC
>JAFGOK010000232.1 GCA_016926535.1 Micromonosporaceae bacterium
CCCGGAAACTCCCCTCGGGGATGAGCACCGTCGGGGTTCGGGTGGAGCTCAACCACCGGGCCGCGACGCCGATCGGCCGGACGGTGACCGCAGAGGCTCGGCTGGTCAGCGTCACCGGCAGGATGCTGCGGTTCGAGGTCATGTTCCAAGACGGTGGGGTGGTCGCGGCTGATGGTCCTGAGCGGCACCGCGCCAGAGCGGCAGAGCGGCTGTTACCGCGGCCAGCGCTCCCGGACCTCTGCCAGCGACGGCATCGCCGAGGCCCCTCCACGACGCTCGCACACCAGCGCGGCCACACGCATCGCCGCCCGGACCCGCCGCTCGAGACCATCCCAGTCGGTCGGCATCCCCTGGTCGAGAAGGCCAGCCAGTAACGCCGCCATGACAGCGTCACCGGCACCGGTGGTGTCGACCGCTCTGACCGGCACGCCGGGGACCGTTCCCTGCCTGCCTGCGTCCGCGACGATCGCACCTGCCGGACCGAGGGTCAGCACGACCACACGTGCTCCGAGGCCGACCAGATGGTTGACGACCCGCTCCGGGGACCAGACCGGGTAGAGGGCCGCCGCGTCGTCGGCGCTCAGCTTGACCAGGTCCGCGGTTGCCGCGAACTCCTCCGCAACGGCGAGGACCGGCTCGACCGCTGAGAGCAGGCTTTGCCGCACATTGGGGTCGAAGGTACGAATCACCCCGTCCTCCCCGGCCACCCAGGCGCTGCGGGCGGCCTCGCGGGCGCTCTCGCACAGCAGCGCGATCGACCCGCAGTACATGACCGTTGCCCCGGCCACGAGTGCTTCATCGAGATCCGCCGCCCGGAACAGGCCGTACGAGGGCGGCTGGCCATAAAAGTGAAAGTCGGGCTTGTTGCCGTCAAAGGAGGTCACGGCAAGGGTCGTCGGACCAGCGACGGTGACCAGCCCGGCATCGCCCACCCCAGCCGCCTGGAGCAGCGCCCGGATCCGGCGCCCGAACGCGTCCTCCCCAATCGAGCCGAGCAGCTCTGCCCGGCCGCCGAGCCGGGCGATCCCGACCGCGACGTTGAGCGGAGCGCCCCCGACCGCCGGCCGGTACACGGTCTGGCCATCGAGGGTCGTCTCCAGGAGATCGATCAGGGCTTCGCCGAGAACCACCGCATATGGCGCCACGGCCCAAGTACACCACGCGATCGGCCGAACGGGGCGGTAGCGTCGGTCCCATGAGCGGCACCCGACCTGAGACGGCAGCCCCATCACCAGGCACCGAATCCCACGACCCCGAATTCCCAGAGGCGTTCCGGCAGTTCATGCGAACTGGATGGCGGGACGTCCCGCTTCGGGCGACCCCCCTGCCGGAGGCGGCCCACCGGGCGAAACGCCGCGAGTTGCTCTCGTCGGCCTTTCCCGGGGAGACCATCATCGTCCCAGCGGGGCACGACCGGGCGCGCGCCAACGATCCCACCTCCTCGTTCCGCACCGGTAGTGATCATGTGTGGCTGACGGGTGAGTACGCTCAGCGATCAGTCCTGATCATGTCTCCAACGGCCGGGGGCCATGACGCGACGCTGTATTTCGAGCCCCGGTCCTCCCTGGCCAACGACGAGTTCTTCGCCGACCGCGCCAGCGGCGAGCTGTGGGTTGGCCGCCGCCCGACCCTGGCGGAGCGGGCGGCGCAGCTTGGCCTCGCAACCGAGGACGTCAGCCAGCTGCCAGCGGCGCTCGACCGGTGTGCGCCTGGCACCACCAGGGTGCTCCGGGGGTTGGATCCGGAGGTCGACGCCGGCGTGCGGTCTGGCGGGACCGAACGGGATCGAGCGCTGGCCCAGACCCTCGCGGAGTTGCGGCTGGTCAAGGACGACTGGGAGATCGCGCAACTCCAAGCAGCGATCGACGCCACCGTGCTCGGTTTTGAGGACGTCGCTCGGGCGGTCCCATCGGATCGGGCGGTCAGCGAGCGCCTCCCCGAGGGGGTGTTCGGGCTCCGGGCCAGGCATGACGGCAACGGAGTCGGGTACAGCTCGATCGTCGCCAGCGGCCGGAACGCCACCATCCTGCACTGGTCACGCAATGACGGGCAGATCAGACCAGGGGATCTGCTGCTGATGGATATGGGGATCGAAGGTCACAGCCGGTACACCGCCGATCTCACCCGCACCCTGCCGGTCTGCGGCACCTTCACGCCGCTCCAGCGGCAGGTCTACGACATCGTGTACCGGTCCCAACGAGCCGGCATCGCAGCGGTCCGACCCGGCGTCGCCTTCGATGCGATCCATCAGGCGTGCATGCGCGTCCTCGCAGAGGGCCTGCACGACCTCGGGGTGCTGCCGGTCAGTGTCGAGGAGGCCATGGAGCCCGACCGGATCCTGTACCGCCGGTGGACGTTGCATGGATCCGGGCACATGCTCGGGCTGGACGTCCACGACTGCGCCGCCGCGCGCCGGGAACGCTATCGCGGCGGGGTCCTCGGTGAGGGGTACGTGTTCACCGTCGAGCCTGGCCTGTACTTCCAGCCAGACGACGAGCTCGTTCCGGAGGAGCTGCGGGGGATCGGGATCCGGATCGAGGACGACGTGACGGTCACCGTGGATGGGGTCAGGGTGCTGTCGGCCGGCCTTCCGACCGACGCTGCCGAGGTCGAGGCCTGGCTGGCCGCGCAGCGGGAGGCCGGCCCCCGGCTGCCCGGGTGACCCGGCCCGACCCCCTGTGGCCCCTCGGATCATCGTGGCGGCGACGGGGTGGCCCGGTGCGGTATCCCGCGCCGGGCCACCCCGTTCACCCCAGTGGACCGCTTATCAGCTGTGCCACGTGTCACTCAGTGTGATCATGCCGCTCGACGGGACCGTCGCCGTTCGGTTCGATCCCGATTCCCAGGTGACCGTGCCACTCCCGTCTTTCTTGAGGTACTTGTACTCGAAACTCGTCCCCGCCGTCATCGTGACGTCGCGTGTCCACACCGGAGAGGAGGCGGAGGACAGCAGCAGCGCGCTGGTGGGATCCCAGTTGCCGAGGGCGGTGGCGTTGCCGACGACGTAGACGTTCTCACCCCACACCGTCGTCGCGGTGCAGGCGAAGGA
>JAFGOK010000233.1 GCA_016926535.1 Micromonosporaceae bacterium
GACATCGTCCACCGCTGGAGCCGCGATGGCCGCAGCGAGTCCTTCAAGCATGCGTCGCCGGTTCGGCAGACCTGTCAGCAGGTCGTGGAGGGCGTCATATCGTAGGCGATCCACCAGACGGGAGTTCTCCACCGCGACAGCTGCGTGCGCTGCCAGGGTCTCAACCAGGCGGACATCGTCCGCGCCGAACGCCGTGCGATCCCCAAGCCTTCCCGCGATCTCCAATGTCCCCACAACAATGCCACCGCAGCGCAGCGGCACGACAGCGGCGTCCTTGACGTTGCACGCGGCGAGCCGAGCCCGCAGATCGTCCGGACCGGCCTTGGCGTTGACCAGGATCGTCTCCCCACTGCCAAGAGCCCGGGTCCGGAGCACATCGGGCGTGAGGGGATCGTCAAGCAGCCCCTTGTAGTCCGCGCGGGCCGACAGCAACACCTCGGGATGCCGGCCGTGCTGGGGCAGCCACAGCGTCGCCGACTCCGCCTGGAGCACCTCACGCACCCGGACGAGGATCACGTCGAACAGCGATGCGTCCTGGCTGGAGACGGCGAGTACCTGGGTGAGTTCGTACAACTCCTCAAGGCTGCGGTGTTGCCTGGCGAACTTGGCGTAGGCGCGGTACACCAGCAGGAGAAGCACCGCCAGAACCACGATGAGTGGGGCCGCCCAGGTGTCCGCCCGTATCGTCAAAATTACGATCAATCCAATGACAATATTGATGGTTGTGACAATCGCACCAAAGCCCGCGCTGTGGCCGAGCCGCCTGATCTGCGACACCCCCTGGACCAGGATGATTGCCCCAACCACGCCCAAGAGCGTGATCTGGGTGTGCGCGAAGACCGCAAGAGCGAGCACACCCCACGTGCGTGGGCCGACGCCATCGAGTCCGAACCCGTTGACAATGCCGCTCGCACACGCGAGACCGGCGTTGAACACGGCGACGTTGAAAGCGGCCTTGGCCACCGAGCGGCGGAGAACAATTTCTCTCAGCACCATCCCGGACAGCCCGGTAATGGCCAGCGTCAACGGTGACAGATAGTATAGAGCAAGCAAAACCGGCAAGTCGGTCAAGGCAAAGGAAAGGCCCTGCCTCCAGACATCAAACCGAAATTGATTGAGACCAGTAATTATAATTAGAAATATAAATACCGGAATATAGGCAAAATTCCGCAATGAATGTTCATCGTCGACTACCCCGATGGCTGTCACCGCCACAGCGAAGACAGCCATCGGAACGGTAATCGCCCAGGCCAGACCCGGCGACCGGTACGTCGGAAAAGTAGGCCGCACCGATGAACCCCCAACCCCACCTCATTGGCGGCCCGAGACTCCAGACCGGGTTCTGCTACAAGAACCCGTGAGTATCACGGTCCGAGTCAGTCCCACGACCAGTCATACAGCTCGTATTCGGTATTGATGGAAGGCGCGGACCCGGGCGAATCCTGAGTTACCGACACACTCTGGGTCGGCACAACCTTCGCATCAGCGGCCTCGGCGTTGCCCACCACCAACCAGGCGCCTACCCCCAGCGCACCAGCTACGGTGAGGCCAACAGCCCACCTTACAAGCTTAACGTGGCTCATCCGTGACTCCTTGTGTCTATTGCCGACCTGGCGGCGTCCATGAAACACGATCGTGCCACAGTTCGAGTGGTCACCAACAGGGCATCACGCACACCAGCCGACACTACCTTCAACTTCGACTGTTCAGCGGACTCATCCATCACCAACTTAGCCGAGTTGTTGCACCCTTGCCGTGGTATGGACGAACACGTAGTGAAACCATCTGCTCATTGAAACGGTCCCAGCACCACCGCCGCCCTGGGTATCCACGGCATCGACCGTGGAAAGACCCACCGTTTGGGGCTGGCCGATCAGCGCCAATAGCGTCACTACACGGAGTAGGATGCCGCTACGCTGAGAACAACGTCTGAATCGCTTCGCGAACACGCTGCATGGTTGCGCCAGTGACAATGCCGATTGGCTGTCCAGAGACGGGAACCATGTCAAGCCGGCCAAGATCAATCGATCCGCCCAGCGGATCGACATCCGCGAGGGCAATGAGATGGGGCGGAGCGTCCATCGTCCCGTGACGGATCGGTGCAACCCACGGTGTGCGAACGTCATTGTGCGCATCGGTGCTGACAACCAGCACCCGGTACCGCCGGTCAGCAACCCTGTGATCGTAGATCTCGCCCTGCCCTACCACTCCGCACCAGCCAGCCGGTGGCCGACGCGGTGCTGGGCGTCCCACGCCTTCATCGCGTCCGCGTCGTCCGCCATCCTGTCGAACCGCTGGTATCGCCGGGCGCCCTCGACGATCGTCGTGTTCTTGATTGATCGAGCCACCCACGCGGACATGCTGATGCCCGCCAGGCGCGCCTGCCTGCTCGCCACGGCGATGACCGCCGAGTCCAGAGAAACCTGGATGGTCGCAATGCCCATACCAGTGACGGTAGTAGGGGCCGCCAGCACGGTCATCACGTGGTCGGTCCGAACGCCGCCGCTTCACCCAGCAAGGCGAACGAATCGCGAGCAGCGCCGGCAACGGCGTCTGCGACGACACCCGAAGACGGCGGACCGCGATCAGTCCACGGTGAGCACATCAGCACCGCTGCCCCGAACCCACTCATCGCTCCGGAACCGGGATTTGGCGTCCCTGCTGCGGATTCCAGGCCGAGCGCCATAGAGTATGACAAATACGTGAAGGACTTCGGCCTTCCTCACCGCTGCGGAGGAGGCATGACGACACCAACTCCACTGGACGACCTCAAAGAGCGGTATCACGAAGAGCGGTTCTACGGCGACGACCGTGCCGCCGCACAGTACGCCTACGCCATCGCCGTCCGGCTCCGCGCCGAGGGCAGCATCAGCGAAGCCAGGCGGTACGCGAGGGAGTGCCTGCGAATCGCCCAAGCCCTCCCGGCGCACTCGCCAGGCGATGTGACGACGGACTGGCTGGTACTCGGCGGCGTCGCCCTGCCAGAACGGTTCCATCACCGGGTTGTTCAAGCCCAACTGCATGATCTCCTCGGTGAACACGAAGGGTGCCCCGACTAGACCCCATGACATTGAAAATCATCGTGATCGGAGCACCAGAGCTGCTCTTGGCTGCGACAGCCTCTCCAACGTTCCACCCGCAATGATCTCCGATGTCGTGTTCCCACCCCAGGAACGGCAAAGGCCCCTGGTCAGCGTTTCCGCTGGCCA
>JAFGOK010000234.1 GCA_016926535.1 Micromonosporaceae bacterium
GTGGACTGCGACCAGTTCCGCTCGCGGCGGTTGCGCGGCGAGTGGCTGTCCGAGGCCGATCTGGTCCTCGCCTCGACGACCGCGGAGCGAGATCGGGTGCTGGCCGAGATCCCGACCGCAGGAACAGCGATGTGCACCGTCAAGGAATTCGCCCGCCTGGTCGCCGCCGTCCCAGGGCAGTCACTGGTCGGCTCCTGCCCGGCGGCCCAGGCCAGAACCGTCGTCGGACTGGCCCTCCGCGCCCGCGGCCGGGTGCCCTACGTTGAACCCTCAGCCGACGACCTCGAGGACCCTGAGCGCACTCCCGCCGGGTTCCAGCGCTGCGCTGGCGAGATCCGCGCGGCGGTCCGGACCTTCCTGCCGATCCTCGCAGCGCCGATCGGATAGCTGTCGCGGCCCTGGCGTGGACGCTCATCGTCTGGCAGCCCTGGCCCAGCCCTCATCGTTTGCAGGCGCATCACTCCGAACTGCCACCACCCTTGGCACCGGCGCCGGCAACGCGGCCCGAGCGTCATACTCACAACGTGGGCATCATCGTATAGGGATATCTCAATCAATAGATATAGTATAGACGTTCAACAATGTCGACCCGACGGTAGGACGCCATGAACTACCTTCCCTGGATTGCGGTTGACGGGAGCTGTCTCGTCGACGGCAACGGCTGTGAGGTCACGCTGGCCGGCGTCGGGCTCGGTGGCTGGATGAACATGGAAAACTTCATCACCGGGCACCCCTCGACGGAGTCGCTGCACCGCCAGGCCCTTCGGCGAACGCTGGGTGAAGAGGGCTACACCAGCTTCTTCGACCGTTTCCTCACCAGCTTCTTCGGTGACGCCGACGCGGCGTACCTGGCGTCGCTCGGGCTGAACGCCGTCCGGGTGCCCTTCAACTACCGGCACTTCGAGGACGACGCGGCCCCGTTCGTGCTCAAGGAAACCGGATTCCGTTTGCTGGACCGCGTCATCGGGTGCTGCGCCGACGCTGGCCTCTACACCATCCTCGACCTGCACGCCGTGCCCGGCTGCCAGAACCAGCACTGGCACAGCGACAACCCGACCCACCAGGCGCTGTTCTGGCAGCACCGCCACTTCCAGGACCGCGTCGTGCACCTGTGGGAGGCGATCGCCGACCGCTACCGGGGCAATCCAGCGGTGGCCGGGTACAACCCGGTCAACGAACCGGCCGACCCCTCCGGGGAGGTTATCGGCCCCTTCTACCAGCGACTCGAACGGGCCATCCGCTCCGTCGACCCGCGCCACGTCCTGTTTCTGGACGGCAACCGCTACGCGACCGATTTCACGGCCTTCGGCGAACCTCTTCCCAACACGGTCTACGCCACCCACGACTACGCTCTGCCCGGTATCGCCGCTGACGGGGTCTACCCAGGTCGGGTGCGGGAGGAGCTCTTCGACCGGAGCACCCTCCAGCGGTCCTTCGCCCGCCGCACCGAGTACATGCGACGCACCGGTACTCCCATCTGGATCGGGGAGTTCGGGCCGATCTACACCGGTGACCAGCGACGGGACGAGCAACGCTACCAGCTGCTGCGCGACCAGCTGGCGATCTACCGGGCCAGCGCGGCGAACTGGTCGCTGTGGACCTACAAGGACCTCGGATTGCAGGGCCTGGTCTACCAGCCGGCCGGCAGCCCGTACCTGACCCGCATCGCCCCGGTCCTGGAGGCGAAACGCCGGCTCGGCACCGACTCGTGGGGCGGCAGCGACCAGGGAATCCGGGATATCTGCGATCCCATCGAGCGGCTGTTTGACCGGGAGTTCCCGGATTACCAGCCGTACCCCTGGGGCCGGCAGGCCTGGGTCTCGCTGCTGGTCCGAGACATCCTGCTGGGGCAACCGCTGGTCGAGCGGTTCGCGCGGTGTTTCGAGGAAGTGTCCCCCCAGGAGGCCGCAGAGCTCGCAGAGTGCTTCTCCTTCGACCGGTGTGTGCGCCGCCGGCCAGTCGCCCATCTCCTTCGCGAGCACCTTCATCAGGGCTGAGAGGCAAATTCGTCCGGTCCTTGGCATCCGAGTTGGCGATTCACAGCGCTGAGAACGGCTGCGAGACTACACACCACGGCCCTCACCAGCCGTACTCAGTGCTATTCGCTGCGGGATCGCCGCCGCGGGTTGGAGACTGCATGGCATACGACCGGCGTCGGGCAATCCACATCGGTGGCTGGTGTGCCTTTGGTCTCGCCCAGACCAGCCTGCACGTGTTCAGCGGCAGCATGGTCGTGCTGTACAACGTCTTCATGATGGCCGCCACCTGCTCCGGCGCGGTCATCCACGGGTTGGCCGCCGCCCGGAGCACCGGCCGGGCGCGCCGGATCTGGTCGGTCACCGCGGTCGGGCTCGCGTGCTGGGCGTTCGCCGAGGTGTCGGTCGGGATTCCCGCGCTGATCGCCGGAGTCGCCCATGCCCGCGGTGCCGTGGCCAACCTGCTCAACCTCGGCGCGCTGGTCCTGGCCATCGTCGCCATGCTCATGATCCCGACTGCTCCCCCGAACATCTCCGGGAAGCTCCGGATGCGGCCACAGGAAAATCCCTGGAGCCAGGGGTACCTGTTCGCCCGCCCCCAAGCCCCCGAGATCACCACAGCGGCCCCGCGGCGCGACGCGAGGAATCACTATCGATCACCTCGCACCAGTATGATCCGGAATGCGGCCTTCAA
>JAFGOK010000235.1 GCA_016926535.1 Micromonosporaceae bacterium
CCCACCACCATGGCCCTGACCCTGGCCTTGGTCATAGCCACCGTAGGCCTGGCCGTACCCGCCGTACTCTGGCCAGCCCTCAACGGCCCCTGGCCCGTACCCGCCCCCGGCAGCGCCATAGCCGTTGCCATAGCTGTTGCCGCTGCCGTCGCCGTCCCGCTCTGCCCCATAGGGTCCAGAGCCGTAGATTCCGGTCGCAGGGTCGTAGTACACGCCGACGTCTCGCCCCTGGCCGGGTTGGGCGCGCGACGCAGGCCGTCCGGGATGATCGGCCACCGGACGGCGAACGAAGTACGGATCCGCGTCAGCATTGTCGCCGCGGCCGTATGGGTCGCGATTCACTGATGCAAGCCTATGGTGGCGCTGCGGCGTCCGCGAACGAAAGTGGCTGGGAGAAGGCTGTGAGTAATCAGCCGAACTGCTTCTCGCGCTTCTCCTTGATCTTCGCGGCCTTGCCGCGGAGCTCGCGGAGGTAGTACAGCTTGGCACGACGCACGTCGCCTCGCGTCAAGACCTCGACGCGGTCGATGGAAGGAGCGTTGACCGGGTAGGTCCGCTCGACGCCAACGCCAAAGCTGATCTTCCGGACCGTGAAGGTCTCGCGCAGGCCAGAGCCCTGCCGACGGATGACCACGCCCTGGAAGATCTGAACCCGGGACCGGTTTCCCTCGACGACTCGCGCATGCACCTTGACCGTGTCGCCAGCACGGAAAGCCGGAAGGTCAGTCCGCTGCGACTGGGCATCCAAAGCATCCAGCGTGTTCATCGCTGCTGTTACCTCGTGACTCAAGGCGCGCCCAAAACGGCACGCGGGTCGAAAGATGTGGATCGCGACGGGCACCGACCCGTGGCAACCTCACTACTCTGCCACATCCGGGGCCGATAGTTGAAATCCGGCCCCCCGAAGGCAGGCGATGTCGTGAACGTCCAGCCCCGTCGCAGGCATCGCGGCCAGGAGATCGGGGCGGGAGCGCGCCGTACGCAGGAGCGACTGGTCGCGTCGCCACCGGGCGATCCGGCCGTGGTCCCCGCTTCTCAGCACCTCGGGAACTGGCAGGTCCCTCCAGACCGGAGGTTTCGTGTACACGGGCGACTCCAGCAGGCCCGCGGTATGCGACTCCTCGACCAGCGAATCGGCATTGCCCAGCACCCCAGGAACAAGCCGCACTATCGCCTCAATCATCGCCAGGACCGCGACTTCACCACCAAACACGACGTAGTCCCCCAGTGATACCTCGCTAACCGGCATCCTCAGGGCCGCGTGTTCCAGCACGCGCTGGTCAATACCCTCGTACCGGCCACAGGCGAAGATCAACGCCGGTTCCAGTGCCAGCTCATGCGCCATCGCTTGGGTGAACCGCTCACCAGCCGGAGTCGGAACGACCAGCCTCGCGCCTGCCTGCGGCCCCGCGAGCTCGTCGAGCGCCTCGCCCCACGGCTCGGGCCGCATCACCATCCCCGGCCCGCCCCCGTACGGCGTGTCGTCGACCGTCCGGTGCACGTCATGAGTCCAGGTCCGCAGATCGTGCACGGCCATCTGGAGCAGCCCAAGCCCTCTGGCACGCCCAATCAGTGACAGGTCGAGCGGGGCGAAGTAGTCGGGAAAGATGGAGACGATGTCGATCTTCATCAGGCACACCGGCAGTCATCGATCACAGGTCGAGTAGCCCTTCCGGCGGGGTCAACACGAGCCGCCCGGCCGCGACGTCGACCTCGGGCACGATCGCCCTGACGAACGGCACCAGCGAGGTCTTTCCCGAAGGGCGACGCAGCACCAGCAGATCCGACGCAGGAGCATGGTCGATCCGGACGATCTCCCCGAGTCGCTCCCCACCACGGTCAACGGCGACGAGCCCGATCAGATCATGATCGCTGAACTCGTCCGGGTCGCCGCTCACGACGACCTCCGACCGGTCGACGCACAGCATCACCCCACGCAGCGACTCCGCAGCGGTCCGGTCCCCGATCCCGTCGAGCACCAGGATGTATCGGTCGTGGTGCGGCCGGGCCGCGACGACCGTCACCTCCCGCGGCACGGGCGCCGCACTCGCTCCGGACGACGCACTCGCTGCTGGGTCAGTGCTGAGCACTGACCCAGCAGCGAAACGCACGGCTGGCTCATCCGTCCGTACCTCGACGACGACCTCACCACGAATGCCGTGAGGCTTCGTGATCCTTCCGACTACGAGGCGCATTCGTCAGTACGAATCGATGATCTCAACCCGGACACCCCGGCCACCGATCGAGGTGATGACCTGGCGCAGGGCCTTCGCGGTCCTGCCTCCCCGTCCGATGACGGTACCGAGGTCCTCGGGGTGCACCCGAACCTCAAGCCGCTGGCCCCGCCGGGAGTCCACCATCCGTACCCGGACATCGTCTGGATGATCCACGATGCCCTTGACGAGGTGCTCCAAAGCGGGGCGCAACATATCAGGCCTCCGCGCCGACGCCGGCACCGGGAGACTCCTCAGCCTGCCGCTTCGGTTCGGATGCCTTCTTCGACTTGCTCGGCTGGGCCTCCTTCTCGGCCTTCTTCTCGGCCTTCTTCTCGGCCTTGACCCCAACAGCGGCCTGGGCCTCGGCCTCGTAGACCGCCCGCCGATCGGTGCGCGCCGCAGCGACCCTCAGCGGCTCCTCCGGGGCCGGCAGGCCCTTGAACTTCTGCCAGTCGCCAGTCTTGGAAAGGATCGCCCGCACCGGCTCGCTCGGCTGCGCGCCGACGCTCAACCAGTGCTGCACCCGCTCGGAGTTGACCTCGATGCGCGAGGGCTCCTCCTTCGGGTGGTAAAGCCCGAGAAATTCGATCGCCCGGCCGTCACGCTTGGTGCGTGCGTCAGCCACGACAATGCGGTACTGCGGATTGCGGATTTTACCCATCCGCAGAAGCCGGATTCGAACGGCCACGGTGAACTCGCTCCTGGATCTAATCGAAGCCGAGGGCCCGTCAACGCCGTGGGGTTGGCGCCGGGTGAGCCACTCGATGGATGGACGACGCGCCGGAGTAGAGGGCGCCGAAGCGTACGCCGGATACCAACCGCCCATTGTGCCAGACCGTGCCCTGCCAGAACGAGCGGGTCCCAGACACTCTGGCACATCTCCTGGATGTCACGCCCTAGTACGCCTTCGCAAGATAGGCGACAAGGTCCGGCTCTTCCTCGCTGCTGGGCATCGACCCGTCCTCGCGGGTCAGGCAACGCACGGTGACTGCCTGGGTGTTGGCCTTGGCCTCACCCTCGGCCCCGACGGCGGACCAGGGCACGCGCGCCCAACCCGCTGCCGCCACCTCAATCGCCTCCTCGACCGTGGCGACGTCGACGGTCCTCGCCTCCCGGAGGGCCAGCGCCTCGTCGTGCAGCACGTGCTGGTCGGCTTCCAAGGCCGCAGCGACCGTCTCGACGACCCCGTCAATCGGGGTGGGGGTCTTGCCGCCGCTGATCCGCCGCACGATCACGGCGTTCCCTGTAGCCAGGTCCCTCGGACCGACCTCGATCCGGACGGGATGGCCCTTGAGTTCCGCGTCAACGGCGCGGCGGCCGAACGGTGTGTCCACCCGGTCGTCGAGGGCCGTGCGGATGCCTGCCCGCCGCAACTGGTCACACAGGGCTGTCGCGGCGTCCGCGACGCCCTCCCCGGCCTTGACGACCATGACATACGCCTGGACTGGCGCGAGCCTGGGCGGGACCCGCAGACCGCTGTCGTCGCCATGGCACATGATCAGGCCACCGAGCATCCTGGTCGAGACCCCCCAGGAGGTGGTCCAGGCATGTTCCAGCGCCCCGGACTTGCCAGAGTAGGTGATATCGAAGGCCCTGGCGAAGTTCTGCCCAAGCTCGTGGCTCGTGCCGAGTTGGAGTGCCTTGCCGTCGCCCATCATGCCTTCGAGGGCGTAGGTCGCGCTCGCCCCGGCAAAACGCTCCCGCGCCGTCTTGAGGCCGACCACCACGGGAATGCCCAGCACGTTGACCATGAAGTCCCAATACACCTCGTAGTGGATCTTCCTGGCATACGCCCTGGCATCAGCCTCGGACGCGTGCGCAGTGTGGCCTTCCTGCCACAGGAACTCGCTGGTCCTCAGGAACACCCTCGGCCGCAGCTCCCACCGCACGACGTTGGCCCACTGGTTGAGCAGCAGGGGAAGATCACGATAGGAACTGACCCACTTGGCCATGAACTCGCCGATGACAGTCTCGCTGGTTGGGCGGACGACGACCGGCTCGGCCAGCTGCTTTCCGCCGCCGTGGGTAACGACCGCCAACTCCGGGGAGAAACCCTCGACGTGCTCGGCCTCCCTGCGCAGGTAGGCCTCTGGTATGAACAGTGGGAAGTAGGCGTTCTGCGCTCCGGCCGCCTTGATCCGCTCATCAAGCTCCGCCTGCATCCGCTCCCAGATGGCGTAGCCCGTCGGTCGGATGACCATGGTGCCGCGCACCGGGCCGTTGTCCGCCAGCTCAGCCTTGGAGACCACATCTTGGTACCAGCGAGGGAAATCCTCAACGCGGGGAGTCAGTACACGGGCCATAAGCGGACATCCTAGGGTGCCCGGAAGGCGGCGGTCATCTGGGTTACCCGAAGGCCAGCGGCGGTCAGCGAACGACCCGCCCCCGAAGGACAATCCGCCGGGGCGACAGCAGCACCCGCAGATCCCGCCGGGGATCCGTGTCGTAGACGACCAGGTCGGCGAGCCCGCCCTCGACCAGCCCGCCCAGGCCAAGCCACTCCCGGGCACCCCACGATCCGGACCGCACCACCGCCTCGGCGCTCATGCCCGCCTTGTTGTGCAGCAGCAGCATCTCGCGCGCGACGAGTCCGTGATCGATCCCGCCGCCGGCGTCGGTCCCGACATAGATGGGGATGCCGGCCTCGTTGGCCGCCGCGACGACCGACGGGAACCGAGCGTGCATGGCCCGCATGTGCGCGGCATATGTCGGAAACTTCGCCTCCCCCAGCGCCGCGATCTCCCCGAACGTCTCAATATTGATCATCGTTGGAACCAGGGCGGTTCCCCTTCGCGCCATCTCGTCGAGGTCGTCCGGGGACAGCCCCGTGCCGTGCTCCACAGAGTCGACCCCTGCCCTGACCAGAGCGGCGACGGACTCCTCCGCGAAGACGTGGGCCGCGACCTTCGCCCCGGCCGTGTGGGCCGTTGCGACGGCCTCTGCCATGATCGCGGTATCCCAGGCCGGTGCCAGATCCCCGACCGCCCGGTCGATCCAGTCACCGACCAGCTTGATCCAGCCGGTTCCTGCCGCAGCCTGCCGGATGACCTCGGCGCACAACTCCTCGGCTGTGACCTCGACCCCGAGGTCCCGCAGGTACCGCTTCACCGGTGCGATGTGCCGCCCGGCCCGGACCAACCGAGGCAATTCCGGATCATGGTCAAAGCTCGGGTACGGAAAGGGCGAGCCTGCGTCCCGGATGGCCAGCACACCAGCGTCGCGGTCAGTCAGTGCCAGCGCTCTCGCCTGCTCCAGCGAGGTGACCGGGGCAGGCCCTCTGGCGATGCCGATGTGGCAGTGCGCATCAACGAGCCCGGGGAGTATGAACCCCCCGTCGGCGACCGTCTGTGCCCCAGCAACGGGCTGACAGGTCACGCGGTCTCCGACCAGCCACAGGTCGCGAACGGCCTCGTCGGGCAGGACGACACCACGAACGTGCAAAGCCATGATCTTCTCCAGTCTCAACAGCCGTTGGCAGCCCTCACGCTCGGCCGGGTCGTCAGCTCTTGCCTCGTCGCCGCAACTTGGTGAAGTCCAGCTGGGGAAGACCGACCCCGGGCGGAAGGGCCGCCGTGTTGGGGTCGAAGGCTCCGGGATCCAATCCGGGTGGCAGCCCCGGGAACCCGCCCGGCAGCCCGCCCGGCAGCCCTGGAGCGGCTCCACCTCCGGACTGGCCGCGGCCACCCCTGCCTCCGCTCTTGCCGCCCTTGGCACCCTTGCGCTTGTTCTTCGGCGACTTCGTCGCCTTCCTGCGCGTGCCGGGCAACCCCATCATGCCGCCCATCTGTTTCATCATCTTCTGGGCCTCGGAGAACCTGGCCAGCAACTGGTTGACGTCGTTGACCGTCATGCCGCAGCCGTTGGCGATGCGGACCCGGCGGGATCCATTGATGATCTTCGGATTCTGCCGCTCCCCCGGGGTCATCGACCGGATGATCGCGGTGATCCGATCGAGATGCCGGTCGTCGATCTGCGCGAGCTGGTCCTTGACCTGCCCCATCCCCGGCATCATGCCCAGAATGTTGGCGATCGGCCCCATCCGGCGGATGGCGGCCATCTGCTCCAGGAAGTCTTCCAGGGTGAACTGCTCGCCGCCGAGGAACTTGGCGGCCATCCGCTCTTTCTGATCGTCCTCGAACGCCCGCTCCGCCTGCTCGATCAGGGTGAGAACATCCCCCATGCCCAGGATCCGGGAGGCCATCCGCTCGGGATGGAAGACGTCGAAGTCCTCAAGCTTCTCTCCGGTCGAGGCGAACAGGATCGGCTGCCCGGTGACGTGCCGAACGGACAGCGCCGCCCCACCGCGGGCATCGCCATCGAGCTTGGACAGCACCACGCCGGTGATACCGACGCCGTCCCGGAACGCCTCCGCCGTCGCGACCGCGTCCTGGCCGACCATGGCATCGATAACGAACAGGATCTCATCGGGGTCGACCACGTCCCTGATCGACGCCGCCTGGGCCATCATGTCCGCGTCGATGCCGAGCCGCCCGGCCGTGTCGACGATGACCACATCCCGCATGGCGCGACGCGCATGGTCAACGGCATCGCTGGCCACCCGGACCGGATCCCCCACACCGTTGCCGGGCTGCGGGGCGAACACCTCGACCCCTGCCCGGCCGCCGAGAACCTGAAGCTGATTGACGGCATTCGGCCGCTGGAGGTCCGCAGCGACCAGCAACGGCTGATGGCCCTGCTCCCGCAACCAGACGGCGAGCTTCCCGGCGAGGGTCGTCTTTCCCGCGCCCTGAAGACCAGCGAGCATGACAACGGTGGGCGGCTGCTTGGCGAACCTGAGGCGGCGCGCCTCGCCTCCAAGGACCGCG
>JAFGOK010000236.1 GCA_016926535.1 Micromonosporaceae bacterium
AGCCGGCCGAGCGGAACGAGGACCAGGGCCAACAGCCGGAGCGGGACCAGGGCCAACAGCCGGAGCGGAACGAGGACCAGGGCCAGGAGCCGGAGCGGAACGAGGACCAGGGCCAGGAGCCGGAGCGGAACGAGGACCAGGGCCAGGAGCCGGAGCGCGGCCGCGAGCAGGAGCCGGCGCCGGAGCGGCCAGCCCGCCGCACCGTCGAGGAGGAGCTACGCGCCGCCCGGGAATATATGGAGCGCCGCGCCGAGCGGGAGGCCCAACGGGAAGCCGACCGCGCCCGGCAGCGGCAGGCCGACGCCGAACGAGACGCCGCCAGGGAAGAGGAAGCCCGCCGCGCATCAGCCCGCGTGGTGCGTGACCGGGAAACCCAGCGCCAGATAGACCGAGGGCTAGAACGATGACCATCAACCAAGGAGGAGAGCAGACGATGGAAGATTGGGTGCCCCGGATGCGCAGTCAGGCAGAGATTGCCTACATGCTGGAATGGTTCCCTGCTCACACCAAGCTCAGCGCACCCTTTGTCCGCGGAGCAGTGGCCGCCTTGCGATGGGCACTAGGCCAGCAGGCCGCGCCGGTCACCGGTCGGCAGGCCACCGGCCCGGCCGAGTGGGCCGCCGTTGCCCGCGAGGGAGACGAGGCCGCAGACGCGATGTATAACGGCGGCCGCGCCGCAGGCGGTACCTTCTCAGCCGGTTACCTCCAAGGGGTCGAGCACATGGCTACCTGGATCACCGGTGGCGAAGGTGTCGGCCGCCCCGACGGGTGGCCGTTCCCCGAGGAGGCCCCGCCGGCGCACGCCTAGGGCGACCAGGTCACCGTGTTGCCGGAGGCTGTCACCGTCCCGGAGACCTTCACCTCAACCGTTTCCGACCAGGCCGACCATTTCCGAGGTTCCAAGATGTCGGTGCTCACCTGGACATCGACGCGAGCATGACCGGCCGTGGTGGTCTTGACGGTCACCGAACCGTCGTCCTTTTTGACCAGCTTGATTGTCGGGTAGTCGACAACAGTCCATTTGGGATCTTTGGTGATCGTGTAGCGCGGATAGGAGCGGAACGGACAGCCGCTCAGCGGACCGTCGTCGACGTCGGGCACGAGATCGGCTTTCGCCGCGCACCGGTCGATCAGGTCCCGGACCTGTCGAGTCACCTCGGTGACGACATCAGGCTTGATCGTGACATCGACGGCCAGTTGCTGATAGCCCGAGGAACCGGTGACCTTGACCGTCGTTGGGACCGCCGCGACCAGCGCCGATTCCGTGGCCCACAGCGTGTACTCGCCCGGCAGTACCTGAAGATCTCCGGTCTTGTGCCAGGTCGCAGCCGATGAGTCGATCGTGGAAACCTTCGCGCCGCCGAGTTGAGCCGAGGCGATGGTGTCGCTCACGACGTCAACGGTTCCCCCGGGTGGATCTTCGATGTGCCACTTCCGGACCAGACCCGACCCGTTGCGGTACAAGATCACCCGATCATCGAAGGTTGCCCCGCCGAGCCGGTAGCGCACGCGGACCGTGGCCCGGTTTCGATCGGGACGACGGGTGACCTTGTCTGGCAACCCGTACTCCGTCTTGACGATCTCCACATGGTCGGGAGCCGTGTAGCCGGTGGCCAGCGCCCTGTCAGTGCACAGCGACTTTGTCTCGCACGGCACGAGTGACCAGGCTTTTTTCCCGTCGTGAGCGGATAGCGCGGCGAACAGTTCCCGTACCTGATCTTCCGGTGGGTTGCGGGCAGCCAGCCCGTAGACCAGGCCGACATACAGCAGCGTCGAGACGAGCACGGCGACGGCGGTACCGATCCGAACCCGCCGCGACCGTGCCCGCCGGCGCAGCCAGCCCCAGGCCACGGCCGCCAGTCGCTTGTGAGCTGGCACCGTGATCGGCCGGACCGGTACCAGGGCCGCCGGCGTCGGTTGGTCGCCGCCAGGACCAGGAGCAGGAACGGCCGCCGCCGTCGCCAGGTCGGTCCCGCAGGACCGGCAGAACCGTGCGCCGGCCGCCGGTGGAGCCCCGCACGATGGGCAGGTCAGCGGGCCGGTCATGGTGTCCCCGCAGGTTCTGGTGTCCACCCGCCCCGCAGTCGGTACGGCTCAATCAGACCCGCCGGCCTGGTTTCCACGAGCAGGGGAGCGTCAGACCGGTACCACAACCAGGCATGCAACGGCGGAAGCTGCTGAATCGCATCTACCGGCATGCGAGGCCGGTAGAGCGATCCGACCGCGTGTTGCCGGCCGGCGCCCTGATCACCGGTCAGCCGCCCCGGTTGCATCGGCGACCGGGTGGGATCCACCCCCCCGGTATAGAAGGTGGTCTGAGCCTCTCTGGCCTCACCGGCCCACCCCGAGATGTCGGCGAGGTCGCTACCGTTGCTCATACCGCCAAAGATCAATTTAGCGGTCGTAGCGGTCAGGATCGATTGTTGTTCGTCGGCGCCGTAGCGCACCCGCAGTTGTGCCAGTGACTGTGTGGCCCACATGGTGACGATGCCGGATCCGCCGCCCTCACTGACCAGCGCGGGCAATGCTTCGAGAGGCGCGATGTTGGCCACCTCGTCGAGCGCGAGCAACAGCGGAGGGTCGAGCCGACCGCCAGCCGCCCGGGCCGCCAGCTCGGAGGCCCGTTGCGTTATCGCGTCGATCAGGCCAACGATCATCGGCGCCGCGACCCGTTGATAGTGGCTCGGCCCGACCACGTAAAGAGTGGAACCGCTGGTCAGGAACCGATCGATATCGAAACTGGCCCCCGTCGTCGAGTCCAGAACCCTCGGTTCGGCGGTCGCGTCGAGGGTGTTCCTGGCCACCGAATAAAACGAGCCTCGCTCGCGCTCCCCCAGCATGGTCATGGCTTGGAGGTCGTTTGCCCAGCTAGAGGCCGTTGTGGGTGCCTTCCGCAGGGCTTGTGTCGCCGGACCGATGTCCTGAGCGGCCAACCACCGCCGTACCTCGATCATCTCGGTACCGCTCAGCGCGGCCGCGTGGAACATCGCGCGGAGGATCATCGCGGCCCCGGCCCGCCAGTGGTCGCCATCGGCGATCCCCCGGCCCACTACCGCGACCATGGCGCCGGCGCGCCGGTAGGCCACCGTCGGATCCTGGCAGCCCGCCAGGGGGGACCAGTGCAGGGAGGACACCCCAGGCTGCGAGGCGAACGGGTCGTATACCCAGATGTCGCCGCCCCGCGCCCGCGCGAGGTTCCGGCGCCAATTGCCCGTGGCGTGCAGCAGGTCACCGCGCGTGGACGTGGTGACGACCGACCCGGACCAGTGCATCAGGGCTGGGATGATCAGGCCCGACGACTTGCCGTAGCGCGGTGGTCCAACGATCCCGATCGAGTCTTCCGCCGCCGACCAGCAGGGACGATGCCCGTCAGCCGGATCGAGGCCCAGGTACACCGACGGCCGGGGGATCACCTCGAACGATGGCAGAGGTATGAATTCCACGCGCCCTCACCAGCCTTTTCTAACGGTGCTGTCTGGAGTCAGGCCCGAGCTGGCCAGCGGGTGATCATCCCGCAGCGGGTACCGCCGGCCGGGTGCCTCAAGGTGTTCAAGCCGCAGCTCGTTCGGGGGATGGGTCGCGAGAATGGCCGCGTCCCAGCCGGAGCGTTCGCCGTCAAACGAAGTCCGCAGGTAGACCAGGGCCCCGCGCAGCCCGTCACGGTAGCCCGCCTCAGCGGCCAGCCGATCGGCCCGGTACTCCAGTCGCCGCCAATATCTGGCTTGAACAGGCAAAACGAACCGCTGAACCACGACGAACACCGACCAGAACAAGAACCGGATCACCATATGTAGAGGTCTGACGCGTTGCCAGCTCAACATCTTGGCGCCGAGGTTGTAAGCCAGGACCAGGGGCAGCGCGACGCCCCGGGCCCAAACCATGGCGATGGCGTCACCGTCGCGCCAGTGCACGAGTTCGTGCGCGACGATGCCCGCGACCTTGTTCCGGTCGTATTGCAGCTGGTCAAGCAGGCCGTAATTGATCACCATGTGCCGAATGCCAGCGTGGGCGTTGGGTTCTCGTCTGTCGTCGATCAGGATCCGGGGGAGCCTGGTCAGGCCCAGCCGCCCGGCCGCTTCAAGAACGATGGGCATGATCCATTCGGACTCGCGGCGGGAGGGACGCCGGGCCCCGGAGACCCGTAGCCGCCAGCCTTCGGTGACCGTCGACCAGCACAGGTACAGAACCGCGACGACCAGGGCCGTCACGATCTGTCCGATGGCTACGGTGGCTGGCCAGGTTGGATCATCCGAATACAACCGTTCCCAGGGCCAAGACCAGGCCGCCCAGGCCAGTTTCCACCCGCCGTTGATCGCTCCGAGGATCCCGCCCACGATCCCGCCCACCTGCGCGCCGGCCGTTGGTAGGAGGTCCTCAGCATGGTATGGCAGTGGGAAGACCCAGGTGATCAACGCGTCAAGGCGCTTGAGTACCCCAGCGCCGGCAAAGGTCCCGTTGACCACACCGGCCAGTCCGCCGAAAAACACGCCGATCCCCGCGCACAACACGACGAAGGGGGCGTTGAACCAGGCCCCGAAGATCCCCGCCGCAGTCCCGGCCCAGTTCCGGCCGATGGCCGAGCGGTACGCGCGCCAGCCGGCGCCCTGCGCTATCTGCCCAGGCAGCGGAGCGGCAACCGGTGGTGGAATCGGTACCGGGGGAGCCGGCGCCGGAGGTACGGGAATGATGATCGGCGCCGGTGGGAGAACCAGCGCCGGGGGAATCGGTTCGAGGCGAGCACCGCAATGTGGACATACCCCAGCTGTCGCCGGAATCTGCCGCCCGCATTGATCACAGAACATGGTTCCCCCCGCCGAGGTGGAGGAACGACGATCCCTCATGCCCCGGCAAAGATCAACCGTAATGGGGCGAAGCAAACCACCAACCGTCAGAAGCGGCAGCCATCATTACCCGCTTGGCTACTCCAGACCGGCGGCCTCTGGCCGCCGCCGGTCGATGTCCGCCTGAACGGCAGCCCGGGCCACGTCGGGATCATCCACCGCCTGCCCCGGCCGGGGGTCAACGTGCTTGCCTTCTCGTACACAGGCTGACATCTGACTGTCGCGGGTCAGCCGCCGGAGTACTCCCGGCAACCACCGGTCATGCCATTCGCCGGCCGCCGAGGATGTGCCCTTTCCCGATCGGTAGATCTTGATCCATTCCTGGCAGAGCCATCCGAGCTCGGCGACCGCGTCAGGATGTCGGTACCAGCAGATCGGCAGGTGAACATTCCGGCCGCTGTACTGGCCCACCGAGTCGAAGACACCCACCAGGACCTCAGACACCCAGTCAAGCAGCACGGGCCAGGCCACCGCGGCCTCTTCCCGGCTCATCCGGGTCCAGTCCCACATACGAACCTCGGTGACCGCGTCGCCCTGGTCGACGCCGCCGAGGTCAGCGACCCGATCCCGCAGCGCGTCGACGTCATCGGCGAGGCCGGTGACCTGCTCACCCAGGCCCGCGAGGTTCGCCAGCTGATCACGTAGCCCTTGGATCTGTGCCCCCAGCGCGAGCATTTGCACGGCCAAGTCATCCCGGGGGGACTTCGAACCGGTCACCACCACCACCCCTTTTCGGCCGCAGGATCGGCACGGGCAGTATCACCCGTCCCCGCCCGAGCCGGTTCCGGACCGTCCGGCCGTCACGCACCGCGACGGCCCCTCGTTCACCTGCGGCCCGCACTGGAGACCGCCGACGCCGGCCGGTACACGGTCACACGGTCAGCCGGCCGACCCGGGGGGATCCCGGGGTTTTCCGGGGTTTCGGCGGGGGACCCCCGGTTTTCCTCCGCGACCGTGTGGACCGTGTACCCGGACGCCGGCGCAGCTCAACGACCGTGGATGCAGGCAAACGGTCGGTCGTGTACCGGTACACGGTCGACCGTGTACACGACCGACCGTGTACCGGGCAAACGGTCGGTCGTGTACCCCTGAACGCGGTCAGGGCCCGCCCCTTTCGGGATGGGCCCTGGTGACTGTCCGTGATCGCTACTCGTCCGCGTCGGGCATGGGCTTGCCGTAGGCGACCCAGTGGATCGCGTCCCAGAGCCGATCGACGGTGTAGCCGCGAACCTGCTTGCCGTCGCGGGAGACCTGCACCGATTTCAGTGCTGGACACTGCCGGTTGAGGTCCCGGCCCAGGGCCACGGCGGCCGCCGCGACCTCAGCGTCTGGCGCGTCAGCCGCGACCCGATCGGTCACGATAGCGAGCTGGCCAGTTGGTACGAACGTGTCGCCCTTGGGAGCGTTCGGCATGCTCAGCGCTTCGGCCACCCCGAGCAGCGGCTGAGCGATCCGCCAGACCGCCCCCATCTGCTCGTTGATCCGCTTCATGTTCGCCTCGAACTCCTCGATGCCCGCCCCGATGGGCTTCGAGGAGTCGCCGAACTTCGGCGCGTCATCGTCGGCGGGGGTCGGGGTCTGGTCGGTGTTCACGGTGTCGATGCCTTCCATCTCGATGATCTCGTTGAATCGGTCGTTGATCGTGGTGGTGGAGTCGCCCTCACAGGCCCGGGCAGCCGCCGCCAGGTCAGGGACCGGCAGACGCTCACCCTTGATGGCCGTGATGAGAGTGGTCTGACGCTCGGCCGACCAGCGTCCGGCGTAGAAGCGCAGCCGGTCACGGGTGAACGAGTCGAGGTAGGCCACGTGCGGAGTGCAGGCACGGGACCGAGGTTCGACCAAGGTTGCCCCCTCTAGGTGGTACGCCTTCGCCGGCAGTGCCCGGGGGTCGTCGATGTCCGGTTGGATCAACATCGACTTGTTCTTGAGCTTCGTCGTGTCGATCGAATCCATGCCGATAAGGGTGTTTCGCCCGTCCGAGTCCGACAGGGTCTGAAGCGCGATCCGCAGCTGTAGGTTCCGGTGGATCTCGCTGCCGAAGGTTCCGAAGCTGTCGTAGAGCCCGAACTGTGTGGCCAGCAGCAGGGTCACGTTGACCGCGCCGCCGATCTGGCAGATGTCGCAGACCAGCTCAGAGGCGGTCTTCTGCTTCCCGTCGACCTCGATCGTTTCCGGCCGGGTGAGGACCCCGGACGCCTCATCGATCAGGCCGACGATGGCCGGCAGCCGGTGGGAGGCGATCAGTTTCGTCTCGGTGGTCAGCAGCGATGCACGTTCCTTCGCCGCCGTGTACATGTCGGCGAGCATCATCAGCACGTGCCGGATGTCCTCACCGGCCACGTAGTCGAGGATCGGCCGCCGGGTGGCGCCGGTGATCCAGGGCAGCAGCCAGGAGTACACCAGCGGGATCAGCTTCTGTGTGCCGCCGACCCACAACAGCACGTCTTCGCATTCCAGCAGCCGCCCCATGATCGTGGTGAGGAGCACCGATTTGCCCTTCCGGCTTGCCCCGACGATCTTCGCGTGGGTCTGGGCGAGGACCAGTTCCACCGGGTCGCCGACGTCGTACAGTCCGATGTCGATCCGGTCGGCGATCGAGGCGGGCCGGGTACGCGGCTCGTAGGGGATCGAGGCTTTGAGCACGTCGAGCGTGGTGACGTGCAGCAGGATCCGGTGCGCCCACTCGGTCTCTTCGGCCCGGATGCCCCGCGGACCGATGACCGCCCCGGTGTGCGCCAGGGCCCGGGAGGCCGCCGCCGCGATCGGCTTCACCGCCGAGGTGATCTGATCGACGGTCACCGTTCCGTCACCCCGGTTTTCCAAGGTCAGGGTGTAGCCGGCGCGGTTGTTGGCCCGATCGATGACGACCATGCCCTTGATTCCAGCCGAGGTGAGGATGTGCGACCACTCCGAGCGCAACTCGACTTCCTCAGCCACGGCCTGAGCGGTGGTGGTGGCCCGCTGGCGGCCCGGGCCCGCCGACCGCCACCCGGCGTAGAGGCCGCCGCCGAGCAGGGTGCCCAGCAGCAGCGACCCCACGACCGGGGGATTCAGCGGGGAGGTCAGCCCGGCCCAGGTCAGCCACCCGGTCGCAGCGGCCCCGCACGCGGTGGCCAACGATCGGATCTGGTTGGTGTGGGAGATGCCGAACACGTCGGCGGGAGCCCGACGGGTAGCGGCCCACCGGGCGATGAGGGTGCTCCCAGCGCCGGCCGCAGTCATCCACCAAGGGCTCAGGTGGGAGATCTCAGGCACCCAGGAGACCGACCACAGCCAGGAGCCAGCGATGTAGGGGTGCAACCACCGCTGGTCAGGATCCCAGGACCGCAGCCATGACGGCTGTTCTTCCGGGATGTCCACATTGGCGGTCTTCTTGCTGGTTTTGGTGGTGGTGCTGGCGGTAGCGGTGGTCATGACGTCCCTCCCAGGACAGATTGGAGGGCCCGCCCCCGGTCCCCAGGGGCGGGCCCGGGGGATTACTGGCGGTTCTTCGAGATGTCCCACTTGTCGGCGCCAGCGTGGGCGTCGTCCAACCACGTGATCTTTTCGCGGTGCAGGCGGTAGAACAGCGCCCGCGCCTCCTCAGCCGAAGCGGACATCCGTGCGGCCTGCGCGGCGAACTCCGACGCCTGCTGAGAGGCGCTGGAGTCCTGTTTGAACGCGTCGTCCAAGGTGGTCCGGTGACGCGACAGCATGCTTGCGTACGCGTCGTTGACCTCTTTGAGCCCGTCGTACCAGGCCATGACCTCACGGGCGTTCTCCGGCGTCCAGCGGGCCGCCGTCAGCGCGTCAATGATGCTCTGAAACGGGTTCTTTGCCATGTTTCCTCCTACCGGTATCCCGGACGACGGGCGTCCGGTGTCCTTTCTGTGCTCAGCCCTGTCGGCCTGACGGTTGGCCGTTGACCGACGCTGCTGATGGCGGTCCGGTGTGCTGCCACGGTCCGGATCCGCCGTTCTCTGTTTCTGCTCAGGCCGTGTCGCCTGCCGACGCTCCTGACGCCGGCCCCACCAGGACGACGACGGTTTGCCGCCGGTAGATCCGCGCCCGCCGGAGCCGGACCCGCGCCCGGACCCGCCGGAGTTGGAGCCGCCCCGGCCGAGCAGCCGGCCGAGCCGGCCGAGCCGGCCGCCAGGTGAGCGAGTCGTCTCACCGGCCCCGGATCCGTGCCCGCCGGCGCCAGGGCGAGCACCACCCCGGCCGAGCAGCCGCCCCAGGCGCCCGCCGGGCCGAGCGCCTGCCGGGTGCGCCGAGGCACCGTGCCCGCCGGTGCCGGGATGCGCGCCGCCGCGTCCGAGCAGCCGGCCGAGCCGCCCGCCGGGTCGGGCAGCCGCGCCGCCCGCCCCACCGGTGATGCCCGCCCCGCCAGCGTGCCCGCGCCGACCCAGGCCCGGCAGCCGCAGCCGCCGCCCGTGCGCGCCGCTGCCCGCACCGGCGCTGTTGGCGTCCGTGCCCGCCCGGGTGCGCCGGCCGAGCAGCCCGCGCCGCCTGCCCGCGCCCGGTGCGTCGGTCTGCGCGTCGCCTGCCTGCCTGCCCGTGCGTCGCCTGCCCGCGCCCGGTGCGTCGCCTGCCTGCCGGGCAGTGCGCCGGCGCACCGCCCGACGCACCACGACGCCCGCGCCGACGAGCCCGATACCCGCGCCGGCAACCGCCGCCGCCGGACCGCCCTGCGTCATCAACAACACGGTGTTCGTCAGCGTCGGCGCCGCCGCGACGAGCACGGCCCGGGAGACCGGTGCGCCGGTGCGCGCCGGCGCGTCCGGATCCGGAATGTTCGGCACGTCCGGTACCGCCGCCGGCGCAGTGCGCCGCGCCGGTTCCTGCGCCGGTGCGTCGATGTGCGTCGGCGCCGCCGTTTCCGGTGCGCCGGGTGCGCCGGTCTGCTCAACAGGCGTGGCCTTCGACTTGGCGCCCATCTCACTTGCCGCCGTTCCGGAAACCGTCGGAGACGGTGCTCACGATCGTGGTTCCCGCGTCGACGAGGGTGCCGCCGACGTCGCGGGTCAGGCCCCGCATCCTTGGACTGACGATGGCCATACCGATCAGGACCAGGCAGAGCACCGGCAACCACAGCTGCCCCCGCCGTACGGTCCATCCGGCCAGACCACCCAATACGAAGATCGTCAAAACGAGATCCATCACGCCACCTCCTGCTCTTCCCGCTCTTGCTCTTCCTGGCTCTGTCCCTGCATGGCGGCCTTCCACCGGTTGGCCGTCGCCTTGTCGCATCCGGCCGCGCGGCCCAGCTCGGCGCCCGAGGGCTCCCGGCCGAGCTCGACGACTAGGGCGTCATACGCCGCCGGCAGCCCCGCCCGCGCGGATCCGCCCGAGCACACGGCGACCGTGCGCCGCCTTGCCTGCGTCGGCAGCGCCCGAACCACGTTGTGCGCCGGTGCGTCGCTCTCTTCCTTCTCTTCTTCCTGCGCCGGGTGCGTCGGTTCCTGCGTCGCGTCGTCCTGCGCCGGGTGCGTCGGTTCCTGCGTCGCGTCGTCCTGCGCCGGGTGC
>JAFGOK010000237.1 GCA_016926535.1 Micromonosporaceae bacterium
ATCACCGGGCACGACGTGGCCATCGGCGCGCTGGGCATCCGCCGGGGGATCGTCGCTGGCCAGTTCTTCGCTGGCCAAGTAAGCCTGCTCAACCCGGTCGACGCCCCGGAGGAGGTCCTCGGATGCCCCTACGTCATCTTCCCCGGCAACGTCGGCGAGGACGACGCGCTCGCCCAGGTCCATGCCATGCTCGCTGCCCAGACGGTCGCGGCACAGGCCGGGCCAGCGCTAGGGCGCGCGTCATTTCGTAGTCCTGGCTGACGTCCATTACGGAATCATGCATTTGGCCTGCGGCCAGCACCGAGGTTCCTCCGAGTCCATTCAGGGGTGGGGTCTGACCGGCCGGAGCGCCGGCCCACGAGATGACCATGCGGCACCAGCCGGCAATCAGCCGAACAGCCATACATCACTGCACAACCGTCGACGCCGGAACGTCCAACCAATCTGATGTAGACGACCGTCCAGCACCGTCAGAGGTGTTCGCCATCCATACCCAGACCATCGGCACTGGCGGTCACCGCATGCCATTCCGCTTCGAGATCGGCACACACAACCCGAATCGTCCCTCCGGTCATCAGGATCTCGTGGCTACATCCCTGCTCGTGGGGCAGTATTTCGTCGATCTGGAGACTCCCAAGGCTCCTGACCGCGGGAGGGGGACACTCCACTCCCATGACGGGCGAGGCGTCCACGGCGAGGCCTGTAACACCTCGATAGCGGATGACCAGGCCGGCGTCATGTTGAGACCGGTCAGGTGCGAAATCGATTCTCATCACCAAACCATTTCGTGCATCAATACACTCGATACGGTCAATCCTTAAACCCTTGACGCAACGCAGGCTGTAAACGTTGTAGTGGTCACCGTCTTGCGCAAATCTCCGCGCACCACCCGGGAGATTATCCGCAATAGCGGGAAGCTCCCTGAGATATTCTCTCGGATCGACAGAACAACAATCCCCCATGGTATTGACGTATATATATTTCATGTGGGACACCCAACGTGAGGACTCCTCCATAGATTGCCCACGATGCTACCATTCACGGCGATTTTGGCTAGGCTTTGCCGCCCCCGTCGGTGTGCCGGATCGAGTCGACCCTGGTGCGAGCAGACCAAGCCGCTGGCAGTTGGATAGCCCCATGGAGACAGTCGTGCCCACCCGCGCCGGAACGCGGCGGCAACCGCCGGTCAGCAGCGACCTGACCGACATCCTGTGGAAAGCCGCGGACAAGCTGCGGGGCACCATGGACGCGGCGGAGTACAAGCATTTCGTCCTGGGCCTCGTCTTCCTGAAGTATGTCTCCGACACCTTTGAAGAGCAGACAACCACCATCGGGCCGGACGGCCAGAGCAGCGATCGCGAGGGACCGGCCCGCCCCGCCCTCTTCCTGGTACCCCCGCAGGCGCGGTGGGATGCGATCATCGCCGCCGCTGAGGCAGCCGCCACCAGCGCTACGACCGCCGGTACCAGCCAGACCGCGGACGCTTCGGCGGCCACCGTCGGCCTGGTCCTCGACGACGCGATGCTCGCCCTCGCAAGGGCCAACCCGGACCTGCTGGACGTGCTGCCGGAGGGCCGCTACAGCGGCCGGGGGATCGACGAGCGCCGGCTTGCGGAACTCGTCGGCCTCATCCACCAGCTCGGGTTCGGCGACCGGCAGAGCCTCACCAGCGGCCACGGCGATGGCACCCGACGCCCGGCACGCGACGTGCTCGGCGAAGTCTACGAGTACTGCCTGGAACGATTCGCCCTCGCGGAGGGACGCCGGGGCGGCGAGTACTTCACCCCGAAATGTGTCGTGTCGCTCCTCGTCGAGGTCCTGAGGCCCCGACCTGGAGAGCTGGTCTACGACCCGGCCTGTGGCTCTGGAGGCATGTTCGTCCAGGCCGAGCGGTTCATCCAGTCCCACGGTCACCGGGCCATCACCACTCCAGCCGGCACCACCCCAGCCGGCACCACCCCAGCCGGAGCAGGCCACCAGCCCGGCGGCACCACCGTGTTCGGTCAGGAGCTGAACCAGACGACCTGGCGCCTGTCCGCGATGAACTGCGCCATCCACGGCATCCGGGCGGACCTCGGCGGCCGGTGGGCCGACAGCTTCCACGAGGATCGGCATCCCGACCTGCGGGCCGACGTCATCATGGCCAATCCGCCATTCAACATCTCCGACTGGGGCGGCCAGCGGCTGGCCGGCGATCCCCGCTGGCGCTACGGCGTTCCGCCACCCGGCAACGCGAACTTCGCCTGGCTCCAGCACATGGCGTCGAAGCTGGCGCCGGACGGCCGATCGGGCATCGTGCTGGCCAACGGTTCAATGTCCAGCCGCAAGGGTGGGGAGGGCGACATCCGCCGGGCCATGGTGGAAGACGACCTCGTCGCCTGTATCGTCGCCCTCCCAGGTCAGCTCTTCCGCTCCACCCCCATCCCCGCCTGCCTGTGGTTCCTCGCCCGGAGCAAGACCCCATCGGCCGGGCATTCCAGCGATCGGCGAGGGCAGGTGCTGTTCATCGACGCCAGGGACCTCGGAACGCTCGTCAACCGCACGGAACGGCGCCTGACCGAGGCCGACCTCCAGCGCGTCAGCCGGACGTACCACCGATGGCGCGGCACCCCCCCGGCACGCCCAACCACCCCGGCACGCCCAACCGTGGCGCACCGCCCAGAGCCGCCCGCTGACCACCAGTACCAGGATGTTCCGGGTTTCTGCCACTCAGCAGCCCTGGAAGAGATCAGGGACAACGGCTTCATCCTCACGCCTGGCCGCTACGTGGGCATCCCGGCGGCCAAACCTCCGCGCGAGCCGCTGGAGCAGCGGCTCAGCCGTCTGGCCTCGGAACTGGAGCAGCGGTTCGCTGAGACCGCCCGCCTGGAAGCGGTGGTCAGGGAGCAACTACGGGGACTGCTGTAGATGCGATGGGCGTGGAGCAGCAGGCCGCTGGTCGAGGTGATCCGGCTCAAGCGGGGATTTGACCTTCCTGCCGCGTCGAGGACGCCGGGAACGTACCCGGTTGTCGGGTCCGGCGGGGTCAGCGGATGGCACGGGCAGTGGCGGGTTGCCGGTCCGGGGGTCACCCTCGGGCGGGCGGGCGCGTCGATGGGCCAGGCGACCTGGGTTCCAGGCGATTTCTGGCCGCTGAACACCGCGCTGTTCGTCGAGGACTTCCTGGGTAACGACCCCAGGTTCATCTACTACCTCCTGTCGAGCATGGATTTTTCCGGCTATGACTCCGGCAGCTCGCATCCCATGCTCAACCGCAACTACATCGCCTCGATCCCGATCGCGCTACCGAGCCTGCCGGAGCAGCAGGCGATCGCGGCGATCCTCGGGTCGCTGGACGACACGATCGCCGCACACCACCGCGTTGCTGCGACCGCGCACGCGCTCGCAGGGACCGGCCTCGAACTGCTGCTCCGAGAGGCGGGGGCGGAAGTCCGGACTCGGAGCGCGCGGCTGGACGCCGTCGCCTGCATCAACCAGACCCGGCGCGCCCCCGACCCTGGCGGGCGGTGCCGCTACCTCGACATCACCGCGATCTCGCGCGGGACCATCACCTGGCCGGAGTCGATGCCGTGGGAGCGTGCCCCGAGCCGGGCCAGGAGGGGGGTCCGCGTCGGCGACATCCTGTGGTCGACGGTACGGCCGGAGCGCCGATCGCACGCCCTGGTGCTCGACGACGATCCGAGCCTGGTCGCTTCGACCGGCCTCACCGTGATCACCCCGCGAGCGCTCGGCCCCGGATACCTCTACGGGATTCTCACAACGGACTGGTTCGTCTCGTATCTCAGCAACGCTGCGGAGGGCAGCGCCTACCCCGTCGTCCCAGCGGAGCGATTCGACTCGGCGCCGATCCCCCTGCCGCCGCAG
>JAFGOK010000004.1 GCA_016926535.1 Micromonosporaceae bacterium
ATCTGGCACAACTGGCACACCGGCCAGCCTGTCATGCGGTCACTCGTGGCCTACGACCACTGACCCCTTGGAATAGGTCATCTAGGCGTGGAACCGGAGCGGATCGTGGCCGACCTGTTCGGGCTGGACACCTACGACACCTGCCGCCGCGCCCACGACGTCTACGGGGTTCGCCGCGCCCTGCTGGTGGCCCAGTCCTACCACCTGCCCCGGGCCGTGGCCCTGTGCCGCAGCCTCGGCGTTGACTCCGACGGGGTCGAGGCCGGCTGCCGGGGATGCCGGCAGACCACCCTGACCAAGGCTGCACTGCGGGAACTACCCGCAGCGTGGAAAGCAGCCCTGGACACCTGGCGCGACCGGCCTCCGGCAACCGTGTCGCCACCGGACCCAGCACTGTCAACGGCGGCAGTACGCTGAAGCCGGTGACCGCCCGCTGCGGGCCGGTTGGGCGCGTGTCGCGTCGGGGCCGCTGGGCGTGGCAGGATCGTGCGTATTATGCCAATGTTGGATCTCTGCCACGATAGTTTGACCGGTTTGTCGGTGGGTGATGCCCTGGGTGCCCGGTGCTTCGTCCCCGGCACAGATCTCCCCGGATTGCTGGCCGGGGACGTGCCCCCGGGTCCGTGGCCGTGGACCGACGATACCGAGATGGCCTGCTCGATCGTCGCGGAACTCCGCGAGCACGGAGACATCGACGCCGACCGGCTGGCGCGGCGGTTCGCCGACCATTTCGAGCCGTACCGGGGCTACGGCGGCGGAGCGGTGGTGATCCTGCGGCAGATCCGCGAGGGCGCCGACTGGCGGCAGGCCAGCCGCGCGGCGTTCGGCGGCACCGGCTCGATGGGTAACGGCGCCGCGATGCGCATCGCCCCACTCGGGGCCTTCCATGCCGGGGACAGTCGCACCGCGGCCATCCAGGCCATGGCCTCGGCCGAGATCACCCACGCCCATCCGGAGGCCATCGTTGGGGCCGTCGCGGTCGCGGTGGCAGCGGCCGAAGCTGGCTGGGCCCGGCTGACGGGTCACCACCCCGAGCCGGCCGAGTTCCTCGATGCGGTGGCCGGGTACCTGGTCGACAGCCGGGTGGCCACCGGGATCACCCGCGCGAGGCAACTGCTGGGCGCGAGCGTCGCCGAGGCGGCATACGAGCTGGGTAACGGCTCCCAGGTCCTGGCCGGCGACACCGTGCCGTTCACCCTCTGGGCTGCGGCGACCTGGCTCGATGACTACCCCGCCGCGATCCGCGCCTGCATCGAGGCCGGTGGGGATGTCGACACCACCGCCGCGATCGTCGGCGGGATCGTCGCAGCCCACACCGGCGCCGGACCGGGTGGGGTGCCAGCGGCCTGGTTGGAACGCCGGGAACCCCTACCGGAATACCTGGACTGACAGCGATGCGACCCGACCCGCCGAAAGGACGCCCGGCACGCCCAAAGCCGCAGCGTCCCCGGCCGGGCAAGACAAGCCTGCCGGACGGGACGGCGCTGCTGACCGGGACGGCGCTGCTGACCGGGACGGCGCTGCTGGACGACACGGCGTTGACGGCCTCGGCGGTCGTGGCCAACTGCGCGATGAACCGCGAACGGCAGCTTGCCGGTGTCAACAGCTACACCAGGGAGCTCGGCTTCGACCCGCTCCAAGTCGTCACCGATCGACTCACCACTGCCGACGACCGTTGCAGCGCCACTCCCGGCGACGGCGACGTTCTGGTCGCCGACCTCGATCTGGCCAGCATCCGCCTGCCCGGAGGGCCGGCAGTGTCCCGGCGTCTGGCAGCTCGGCTGCGCGCCGCCGGTTTCACCTACGACACCCGCCGACACCGGATCAGCGCCACCGGACCGCGTGCGGTAGACCTCCCGTACGTCTACCTCGGAGCCGACGACCAGGCCGGACCCAACTACACCGGACAACCCGCCGTGGACTCCCACTACGACGAGACATCCCCGACCAGCCCGCAGTGACGGCCAAACCACTGTTGCCCCGCCGACACTGACGGCCTGCTTCTGCGGTGACGGCCCCGCGGGCGCCGAGAACAGCCGGCCGTCGTAGCCGGCTCGACCGTACAACATGGACCCGGACCGTGCCGGAGGCCCGCCCACCCGGCCTGAGCTCAGGGCCGCCGCAGGGCCATCACCGTATTGACCAGGTGGGCCACGGGAAGGTACTCCGCGTCGGTCGCCACGACGAACCGCATCGCGTACCCCTCGGAGACTCGCCGCGACCCGGCGATCGTCTCCCGGATCACGGCCAACTCCGGATCGGCCAGCAACACCTGACGCTCCCCGTCACGGACGGCCATGCTCACCGTGATCGCCCCACGCAGCGGAATCACGTATAGCAGCACCTTGCGCCGATCGGAAACCTTGAACATCCAGCCCAAGCCTCTGGCGTACTGCCACCCCCGGCTGTAGCCTGCGGTCAGCGCCTCAAGCCGGTCGAACAGCCCGCTGGCCGCGCCCAGGTGCGTCGCCAGGGTCTGCCCTGTCGGCCGGTCCGGCTCCTCGACGAACGCCCGCTCCCACACGGCACCCACCCTACGGTCCACCCCCCGACGAACGGGCGCCGTCACGGCGATCACGGCGATCGCGTCGATCGCGATGATCGAAGGCATCGCGCGGGCCAGACGCCAGCGGCCGGTCACCGTCACGTACCGTGCTGAGCGGGGCCGAGCCTCGACCGGTGTTTTCTCGCGGGCGGGCCACGGCCCCCATCGACCGTCCAGAACACCGTGAGGAGATGACCAGGATGGCCAGGACGGCAGACCACATCGGTCGATGGCGGATCACGTGGATGGAACTGTGGGACGCCGATGCCATCGATCTGGTGGAACCGGGGTTCATCGAGTTCGACGGCGACGGGACCGGGCGCTTCGGGTTCATCGTGGTTGACGGATGGATGGACTGCCGGGAGTCCACCCGGGACGGCCGTCCCTGTGTCGAGTTCACCTGGGAGGGCAGCGACGAGGGCGACAAGGTCAGCGGACGTGGCTGGGCCACGGTCGCCGGCGACGGGACGCTCGACGGCCGGATCTTCTTCCACCGCGGCGACGACTCTGACTTCCGCGCGGTGCACGCCGAAACACAAGCAACCAACACCCGTTCCGAGCGGAGGTCCCGGTGAGCCAGACCAACCCTGCGAGCGCTGAGAGCCCGAGGGACCCTGCGAGTCAGCGTCCGGATCCGGTGGAGTCAGACATCGAGGATGCCCTGGATCCGGGGCGCTTCATCCCCGACGAGACATGCTTCGGGTTCGTTGACGGCCTCGAAGCGGCCTTGGCCACGATCGGCGGGCTCGTGGCCACCGACCCCGACCGGGCGGCAACCCTCTACGAGACGTTCCTGGCCGGATGCTGCGAGAAGGCCGAGGAGGTCGACGACTCCAGCGGCAGCTTCGGCATGTTCGCCCAGAGTCTGATCAGCGGCTGGGTCACCGCCCGCCAGGCCGCGGGCGCCTGCCCGCAGCAGACCGTTGCGCGGCTGCTGGCCTGGGTGGACACCGACCAGTACGGCTTCTGCTACCGGTTGGAGCACGAGATCGCCCCTGTTCTCGACGAGGCCGGCCTGACCGCCTACATCGACCAGATCCAGGCCAGGCTCACGACAGCCGAGCAGACCTATGCGGCGTCCGGCGAGTCGGACCGGGCCAGCCGGGGTGCGCGCGCCCGGTGGGCGGAGGTCCTCCGGGCCCTACACACCGCCCGAGGTGACCTCGACGCCTACGTCGAACTGGCCGAGCGTACCGGTCTGACGACCGCCGACTGCCTGGCGGTGGCGAACCTGCTGGTCACCCGCGACGACGCGGCTCAGGCGCTGTCGTGGGTGGAGCGTGGCCTGGCGCTGGACGCCCAACTCCAGCATGGTTCCATGGCCGGCTACGACCTGCGCAAACTCAAACCCCAACTCCTGGTCGGTCTCGGACAGGGCGAGCAGGCCCTGGACATCGCCTGGGCCGGCTACCAGCAGCACCCCAGCCAGTACTCCTACGACCAGCTCATGGCGTTCGTGCCGGAGGCCGAGCGCCCCACCTGGCACACCAGAGCGATCGCCGCAGCCCTGGACGGGGAACGGTACCTGCCCAGCGTGATCGACCTGCTGCTGCACACCGACGAAACCGAGCACCTGGCCAGCGTGGCCGCCGACGCCTCCGACACCGTCCTGGAGGGTATCGGGCACCACACCGCCGAACGAGTAGCCGCCGCGCTGGAAGCGGCCCGCCCGGACCAGGCTGCCCGGATCTGGAGAGCCCAGGGCATGCGCATCCTCAACCCCGGCAAGAGCAAGTATTACGACGCGGCGCTGCGCTACTTCGACCAGGCCAGACGCTGCTACCAGCAGGCCGGTCAGTCCGACCGGTGGCAGGAGGTCGTTGACGAGGTGTCCACCGAGCACAGCCGCAAGAAGGGCTTCCTGGCCCGGTTCGGCCCCATCGCGACCCGGACGACCGAGGCCGAACCCGCCCCACAACCGTCCTTCCTCGACCGGGCACGAACCCGCTGGACCCCAGCGGACACCGGACCGTAGCCTCCGGACAGCACCTGCCATCGACGCCGTGACGGACGCCAGAAGGTAACGGTGACGCTCCCCGAGGAACTGGTCGAGGCCCTCGGCTCAGCCGTGCAGGGGGACGGCATCCCCTACGTCTACGACGCCGGGGTCCTCATCGCCATCGACGACGACCGGCGGGATCTACGGGTTGAAGCTGGGGTGTTCGGCCAGGGTTCGCCCCCAGCGAGTAGCACGGTCGGATTCCCCGGCGAGCAGTGGTCCGGTGATCGACTGAACGAAGAAGTGCTCCGCCGGGGCGATCGGGGTGTACCCGAAGGCGCGCAGCCTGCGCTCGGCGGTGCGGGTGGTCTGGTCGATCCGGCGCAACAGGCCACGGTCCAGGCGAGTCTCGAAGACCGCCACCCCGCAGCCGGTCCGGGTTGGAGCCAGGTGCGACAGCCACTCCCGCAGGCCCACCTCGGAAGTGTCGGCGCCGAAGTCCCGGATCGCCTGCCGCCGCGAGGCTGGCCGGGTCATCCCGAACTGGTGGTTGGGACCTCCCACCACCAGCAGCCGCACGTCAGTGTCCAGGATCGTCGGGGCACCCCCGACGTCCACGACTGCAACGTCCCCGTCGCCGCCATCGCCGGCCCGGCCCCGCAGACCAGCGGCGACCGCAGTGGCGATCGTGCGGGCATTGCCGAACAGAGACTCGTAGATCACCAGAACCACGGCCATCGGTCCACGTCACCACCCTCTGCTCTCCCGGCGAGCGACCGGACCCGGCGGCCCGACCCGTTCGCATCCCGCTGGCCTTGACTGACCGGCGCCGACGCTGGACGCTCTCGCCTCACGTGCAGCGCGTCGCCCATGGTAGGCAGCGGACTCCACCCAGAACCGGTATGACGGGAGGGCGCATGTGGCAGAACGCACCGTCCGAATCGGAGCATCGAACCAAAGCCAGCGCGAGGGCCAAGGCCAGGACCGTGAAGGGCTTGACCTTCTGGTCGGCCATGTCGCCACAGGCAACCGCTCCGCCCACCAGCCGGCGCCGCGCACCGTGCCGGAGTCCCTACGCAGAGCCAAGCGGCTGCGCGAGCCCCTGGTAGCCAAGGTATACAGACTCGCAGGGCCCGGCACTGACGGTGCGGACCTGTCCGCCCCGGTCCCGCCCTGGGTAGAAGATCGGGAGCGCCTCACGACGACCCCGCCTGGTCCAGTGCCCGATCCAGTGCCACCGTCGATGGCGCCGGGACCAGCGTCGACGGTGTGACCGGCGCGAACAGATCCCGATCCGCTCGGATCTGTCAGTCGTTGCTGAGGCAGAGTTCGTTACCCTCTGGATCGGCCAGGACAGCGAAGGTCGCATGCTCGGCGAGGACACTGCCGCCGAGATCGACCAGCCGCCGGGCGAGATCCGCCCGCGTCGCTGCGGGAGAGTACAGGTCGAAGTGGATCCGGTTCTTACCGGTCTTCGCCTCGGCACCATAGAGGAACAATCGGACATCTTGATCGAGTTCACGTAGGGCAACGACGACAAACCAAGAACCGATCGTCGTTGCCCTACGCCCGGTGCAGCGGTTCGCGCCAGACGCTGCTGGATTCGTGCCCATCTGCATCGAGGGGCGGTTCTGTACCCCGACCGCTGGCGCGCTGCGGGGCAGGCGACCCTTGCGATGGCAAATGTGTCTGTCGGCTCGCGACGGTGCCCCGGTCGCGCAGGCGCTCAGTCGAGACAGAACTCGTTGCCTTCGACGTCCTGCATCACCAGGCACGACTCGTTGACGCCATCGGCGATCAGGAGCCGCACGCGGACCGTGCCGAGCGCAACCAGCCGGGCGCACTCGGCCTCCAAGACCGCCACGCGCTCATCACCCACGAGCCCGGTACCGACCCGCACGTCCAGATGCACCCGATTTTTTGCGACCCTGCCTTCCGGAACGCGCTGGAAAAACAGTCGCGGACCCACGCCCGTGGGATCGACGCAGGCGAACGCCGAACCCTGACGCTCCGGCGGCAGCGCACGATCGAACTCGTCCCAGGTAGCGAACCCCTCCGGTGGCGGGGGTACGACGTACCCCAGCACCTCGCACACGTGAGGGGCACGTCGCGGTTGACGGCGGCCAAGGCAGCGCGTAGCGGCCACTCACCCGAGCACAGGAGCGTTCCCGACTGTCAGCTCAGATCAGGTAAGCCGACGGCGAATCTCGTCGGCGAAGCCGGGTGCTCCGGACTTGGCGAGCGCAACCATGAGGCCATCGGTGGTGGTGGGTTCTCTGCGGTACCCACTGACCTGGTCGGCCAGCGTGGCCAGGACCGGGCCTGGGGCGAGGTCGAGGAGGTCGAGGAGAAAGTCGTCCGGGGAGAGGATGCCCAGACCGTAGCCGGCTGCGGCCTTCGGCGGGAAGTCGGCGAGGTTGGCGGTCACGACGGCTCCGGCGCCGCCCTGCACAGCAGCGGCCAGCACGTGCCGGTCACCGGGATCGCAGGGCATGGACGCCGATGAGCGCGTCGTAGCCGATGACCTCGGCCTCGGGGAAGTACCGGCGCATCAACCCGACGATCCGCTCGGCCCCCTCCGGGGCCATGACCTGCTCGCGAACCAGGACGGTCTGCAGTTCGCCGAGGATGTCAGCCGACCACAGCGGCTGATAAATCTCGGCGACCGCCAAGCGGAGCAGGGTGTCGCGCAGATACATGGGAAACAGGACGCAGGTGTCCAGCAGCACGGGGAAGGCCACGCTGGTTCACCTGGTGCGCACGGGGTGGGCGGTGGCCTGGTAGGCGTCGGCGGCCTCAGACTCGGCCACGAGCGCCTCGATCCCCTCGCGTCTGCGGGCACGTCGCGTCTCCTGGAACGCGAGTACGTCACGCAGTAGGACCCGCCGGTGACGGCCGGGCTGGTCGAAGAGGATCTGACCGTCATCGAGCAGGCGGACCAGGGTCGGGCGGGACACGCCGAGGAGATCGGCAGCCTCCTGGGTGGTCAGGCGTTGGTGGTGGGGTGCGATGGTGACGGCCTGTCCCCGGGCCATGGCCAGGATGACCTGATGGAGGACCTCGTAGACCGGTTCCGGCAGGACGACGGTGACCCCGTCTGGGCCGACCAAGGCCGCCCGGTGTTCAGCGTCGATCCGGCCGACCAGGCCGACGAGGGCGTCCAGGGACTCCTCCGGCGGGAGGACCGTCCGTTCCGCGACCGCGACGTTCATGGCGTACCCCTCTCCCACCAACACTCGCCAACAATTCGAACAAAACGAAAGTGTAGCAGGCGTTGGGATGATCCACGAACCCGCCGCTTCCCAAGACCGCAACCCTGCGTCGCAGAGACTATCGACCATGCGGGCAACGTCCCGGACTCAGCGACTCACCCGCCGATCAGCCCGTCGAGCAGGTGGTGCAGTGGCTCGTTGTCCCCGCGCAGCAAGGCGCTGGACGCGGCGATGTTCTCGGCCGGGTCGAGACGCGACCAGTCGATCATCCAGCCGGCCTCCCGGCTCAACTGGCGGAAGAACGCCCGCTGGGTGCGGCCGTTGCCCTCCCGGAACGGGTGGATCGCGTTGACCTCGGCCAGGTAGTGGGTGACCCGCTCCACGAAGCGCTCGCGCGCCAGTCCCTGCAGATGCCGTTCCCCGGCCAGGGCAGTGAACACGCCGTTGGCGTAGGACTCGATGTGCTCGGGCAGGCAGAAGGCCTGCCCCTTGGCGATGGTCACGGTGCGGATCTGTCCGGCCCACGGGTACAGGTCGCCGAAGATCTCGCGGTGGAACATACACAAATGCGCCAGATCGTATCCGCCGGGCAGCCGCCGGGCGCCCAGATCCGCCAGGGCTGCGAAGCTCAGACCCGCCTCGGCCTGCCGCAACCGCTGCGGGTCGGTGATGCCCAGCCGGTTGCGCAGCACCCCGCTGGCCGGGTCGAGATACGGATCCTCGGCGGGGGAGTGGTCGCCGGTCACGCCGCGCCGTAGAGGCGGCGGACGGCCTCGCGCATCTGCGCGGTGGTCAACTCTCCGCGCGACCAGCGATCGGTGATCGCCTCAACCTCCGCCGCCACGGTCAACCCCTCCGCGCGTACCGACGCCGCCGCTTGGGCCAGGGCTGTGGTGCGCTCGGCGGTCAACTCCTCGAAGACCGCGACCGGCACCATGATCGCTTCGGTCTTGCGGTGCGAGCCGACCCCGACCGGAGTACGGTCACCCTTACGGAAGCGCTCCAGGACACTGGGCAACTGCTCGCGGGTCTCCCGCACCGACAGGGTCTCAATCAACATGCCTCAAGCGTATCCGATTGTGTACACATTCGCGTCCACCGGTGAACGGACCCTGCCGACGCGAGGGCTGTTGACCAACGCTGTTGTGCGTATGCGTCCGGCAGATGACCCGTCGTGGTCGACGGTGATGGCACGCAGCGGGTTCGCGCCTCAGACCGCGGCTGACCCGGGCTGACGGAGATCCTCGACGATCTCTCCCAGAAGGAACTGGACCTTGGGACTGATGGCGCGTCCCTGGTAAACGCTCTCGACGAGGTCGAGCCCCTCCTCGACAGTGGTGAACCCCAGTTGCCGGTAGAGGAACATGATGTCCTCCACATCGCTTTCCACCCGCGACGAGAACAGCTTCATCGCAAGGAGGTACCTCGGCGACGCCACGTCGACGGTCAGGGAACCACTCTCGTAGAACCGCTGCGCCTCTGGGTCGGGTCCAGGCAGGAACCCCTTGACCGCGTCGTTGAGCCAGTCCGTGGCCAGACCACGCCGCTGGGCCACGACCGCCGCCGCGTCGCGGACCACGTCGGTCGGCAGGAACACGGCGTCCAGATCACGCGTCGACCGGGACTGGTCGTACGCCACGGCAAGCGCCGCACCGCCCACCAGGAATAGGTCCGCCCGAGCCCCCCGTACCGCCAACGCAGCACTCAAATCGTCCAGAATGGCGCGAATGTCCTCGGCGCCCAGTTCCACGGTCACACCCGCTCCAAGGCGTCGCTGGTGATGAATACGCCCCGGCGGCGGAACGAACTCGGCGACTCGACCAGCGCCCGGGGATGTAGCCCCCGCAGTTCGGTGACGAACCACCAGGGGACGGCTTCCCGCTGCGGGTCCCGTGCCCAGGCTGGCACCCGCCACCCGTCCCGGCGGGCCAGATGTTCGGCGAGCGCGGCCAGCGCGGCGTCCACCCGCACCTCCCCGGTCGGCGCCGGGGCCGAGGACCACATCCGGGAGGCGGCCTCGACCCCCTGATGGCGCAGCACGCTGGAGTAGTCGTCGAGGAGTTGCAGGACGGCGAATCGCCAGACCCGGCTCAGGGGCTTGTGATCGGCCAGCAGCATCACCGCGACCCTAGCCGCATCGTCGACTGATGCGAACGCCGCGAACTTGTTGAAAACCATCCCACGCCCTCCCCGCTGCGCGCAGCTCCGCATACTTGACCGTTCTCCGCTTTTACCAGGCTGCCATGCTTTTTGCTAGCCCAGTCTTCCGCGCGCCGGGTTCTGTGGGGCGGTTTCCGGTTGGGTGGGTTGGTGGCGGGGGTCGAGGATGTCGGCCACCAGATCGCGGGTCTCCTGTCGATCTTCGGCGTGTGTCTCCTGCCAGGCTCGTTTCGCGTCCAGTGGCCGTCCGGTCTGTCCTCCGGCTTCGAGGGCCGCCACCATGCCCGTGTCGATGGCTTCGGCCTGTTCGGCCCGCCGCCGGGCCAGGGCGAGCACATCCCCGGCGCGCATGCGCCAGTGGGAGCCCACCCGCACCGCCGGGAGGTCGCCGCGTTCGATGAAGCGGTAGACCATCGGCCGTGACATGCCAAGCAGAGCCGCCGAGGCTTGGGGAGAAACGAACTACTCGTGGACCACGATGGACACCCGGCATCCCATGGCACGAGCCATCATCACCGCGCGTAGTCCCCGTAGGTCCTCCGCGTCGAGCGCCGCAACCGTACCGTCGGTGTGCTGGGCGGTGATGACCACGTCCCCCCGGGCCACCGCTTCCACGAGCACCTGCTCACCCTGCCGTTGCCGCGCCGTCGGCGGCGGATCGACCTGCTCCACGGCGTTGACCAGTGCGGTATGCATCCCTACCCCCCCCGTCGCCTAACCGAAACAAATGTAAACACGGCAGGATGGCCCCGCCAGTGCCGGCCGACATCCTCACAAGCACCCTGCTCTGCCCGCCGAACACCAGGCCGCAGGCCGTAACTGCGGCGTTGGATTGCGAGCAGCCGCAGTCCTCCGGCCACGAAGGTCGATGGCATCGGCCAGCTCGACGCGCGGTCGGATCCGGTCATGGGCGGGCGTGCGGGCGTCCCGTGGTTTTACGACTGGTCGGATCCTTCAACCAGGTCATGGGGGTGGTGACCGTGGTGATCCAGTGCAGTACCCGTTGGATCACCGCAGTGGGGGCATCGGTCGTGCGTACCCGTTCGGCCAGCAGGCTCGGGTCGACGAGGTGGTGTTCGATGAGGGCGGCGGCGAACAGGTGGTCCTTCTCCCTGCCGGCCACCAGTTTGGAAACGACGCAGTCGTGGGGGTCGAGCAGGTAGCCCCGGCCCGGGGCTGTGCTGCGGGTTTCGACCAGCACCAGCCGATCACGCCAGCCCGCCGGGAGGATGGCGGTCGAAACGCTCACGCCTTGGGCGTAGTAGCCGAAGGTCTCGTGGAAGGGCGACAGTTCGCCGATCGCCCCGTCGACCTGGTCGGCCTTGTGGTCATCTGGGTCGTCGAAGAAGGCGACGTCGACTTCGATCGAGGCGGTGGCCTCCGGTGGGAGTTGGTCTTCCGGGATCGATCCGAGGACCGACTGGCTGCCGATGATCAGTACGTTCGGGTCGTCGGCGATCTGGGATGCGGCGCGCAGGACGTGTTCGAGGTGCTCGCGTCTCATGCGGCACGTTCCCGTCGCCAGGTTGCGGTGAATGCCGACAGGACGGCGTGGCGTTCGGGTTCGGAGAGGACTCCGGCGAACGGCGAGTTCTGGCGTAGTTCGGTGGCCTGCGGCGAGCCGGAGGTGAGCGCGTCGAGGACCGCCTCGGTGCCGAGGTTGAGGAGTTGGCGCCAGCGGTCGAGCCATCGGGCGGCCATGCCATCGGGGTGGACGGTGCGCAGCCGGTCCAGGTTGGCCGCCGCTTTGGCCAGCACGGCGGGGGGATCGGCGACCAGTCGTCCGGCGACGGCCCGATGCAGCCAGAGCGCCTTGAGTTGGTCACGGGTCAACGCGGGCGCCAGAACCGTTTCGAGATCGACTCGGCGGATCCGGCGATGGGTGCCGGTCCTGACGCATGGGAGCAGACCGCCGTCGCAGAGGTCGACGACATGCTGCCGAGAGGCCCGCAACAGGGCCGCTGCCTCCCCGGTCGTCAGCAGTTCTGGCTCGTGGATCGCACTCATGGTTCCAGAGTCACCCCTAAACACCAAAAACACAACCGCCGACCCGCACGAGAGGCAAATTGCGCCTTATTTGATCGCATCAATACGTCACCAAACGAGATCAATCGATGAGTAGTGGAGTGATCACCGAAACCCATGACGGCCGATTCTCGACCCTGCGGGGTTCCAAAACACAGTCATAGCCTCTGGCCAGGGGTTCTATTCGGCTCGGTCGTACTCGTTGAGGAGGCCGCCGAGGACCGGTCGGCGCTTGATCCGCTCATGGGTCAGGTCGGCGATCGGGCGTTGCGAGCAGGGTGGTTGGAGTTTCAGGGATCGATGGGGTCGCCATCCGTTGTAGTGGCTCGCGTATGCGTTGAGTACGTGGCGCAGGTGGCGTTCGCCGACGATGAGCATGCGGTCGGTGATCTCGATTCTGGCGGTGAACACAAAGCGCTCGGCGCAACAGTCCGCGGGAGGGCAGCGTGGCGGGATCTTGACTACGTTCACGCCGGCGTCGGCGAGTACTGCTTGGCCCGCTCGCCCAGGTCGAGCAGGAAATTGCGGGCTCGTTGGGTGGTCCATGACCCGTCCGGGTTGGCGGTGACGCCGAGGATGTGCACGTACCGGCTGCCGACCTCGATCACGAAGAAGACGCAGAGCCTGCGGAGTGTCACCGCGCAGTCGACGTGGAAAAAGCCACAGGCCAGCATGGTGAACGCCTGAGTGCGCAGGAATGTGCGCCAGGTCGTCTGGTCACGGCGGACCGGGGCTGGCGGGATGCTGGAGCGTTTGAGGACTCGCCGGATCGTGGACGTGCCGACCGGGTGGCCGAGGTTGAGTAGTCCGCCGCGGATGCGCTGGTATCCCCATCTGGTTTGCCCTGCTCAACGACCGTGCCGCAGTATTGGCACCCCGCAGGGGCGAGGCGGGCAACCGAGACACACAAGTGGTACCATATGTAGTACCACTTGGAAAGGATTGTGTCATGGCTATCACCGCCAGCGAGGCGCGTAAGCGCCTGTTCCCGCTGATCGAGCAGGTCAACCTGGACGAGGAACCCGTTGAGATCCTGTCGAAGGGGGGTACAGCTTTCCTGGTGTCCGAGGCCCAGTGGCGGTCCATGGTCGAGACCACGTACCTGCTCCGCTCGCCGGCCAACGCGGCCCGGCTGGCTGCCAGCATTGCCGAAGCTGATGCGGGCAACGTCACAGCACACGATCTGCTGCGGCCGTGAAGATCGTGTTCAGCCCTCAGGGGTGGGAGGACTACACCTCGTGGGCCGATGACCGCCGCACTCTCCGCCGAATCAACCGCCTCATCGACGAAGCCGCTCAAGACCCCGCCGTCGGCATCGGCAAACCCGAACCGCTGTCCCAGAGCCTGTCCGGCTACTGGTCGCGCAGGATCACCGACGAGCACCGGCTGGTGTACCAGGTGCGCGGGGATGACCTGTACATCATCCAGGCCCATTACCACTACTAACCCTGGTTGACCATTGAAGCGGGTCCGCTGGTGCACTGATTCCATGTGGCATGGCGCCTCGAACCCGTCCGACACGGGGCGTCCGAGTCTCCCCGGACAGCATCGGGGCGGATACGTCCGGCTCGGTGGGGCCAGTGGAACGCGCAGCCGGGACGGGAGAAGACCTCGGCGGCGCTTTGCCTGCTACGACCGGCTGTCATCCGGCACGGCGATGGTCGTCGAGGTTGATGACGGTGCGTCTGGGAACAGTTCGCCCTGGCCAGAACAAGTCAGACAGCCCGCGTCGCCCACAAGACGGCCGAGTGGTCCCGCTCCGCCAGTCCCGTGACGCCGAGCGGGGACCGCTGCTGGGCGAGCCGTACACGCGACAGCTTGACGGCAAGCTTCGGGAACTGCGGTTCTATCTTGATCAGAACGCTGTGCGGATCTCGTACTGGATCGCGACCGACCGGCGGATCATTCTGCTGACGGTGTTCCGGAAGACCCGGATACGCGAAGATCAGGAAATAGCACGGGCCCGACGAGCACTCGCCCGGTGCCGGAGCGAGGTGCACACGGTCGGTGAGGAGGACGAGCGAGCATGAGCGAGACCACCGCGTGGAGCGCGCTGCGGGACCGGCGCTTGGCCGAGTCGGGTGCCACCGAGGCGTGCAACGCCGCCCGGCTGGCGTTCGAACTGGGCGCTGGCGTCCGCGAACTGCGTGAGGCGCGTGGCTGGAGCCAAACCCAGCTCGCCCACGCCGCCGGGATGACTCAGTCGGCCGTGGCGCGGTTCGAGGCCGGAGGTACCGTGCCCACTCTGCCGGTCCTCGAACGGCTCGCCCAAGCCCTTGACGTCGAGCTAACCGTTCGGTTCACCCTCAAAACCATCGCCGCATAGCCAGCCAAGGCAAGATCACGTGTGATCCATGCGGGATCGGCAGTTCCGGGACCCGATGACACTGAATGGCACCAGCCAACGCAAAACCGGGACAACAAGCAATAGAAACCAATACGAAATACCACGAACCAACATCACACGCCACCGATCAACCCGGATGCGGTGCAGCACCTCGCGAGGAAGCCGGTACAGCAAAGCAGCCAACAACGACCGATCTGCCAACGTGAACTGGGGCTTCTCGCCGTGCAGTTGCCGTTCCAGGACAGTGATCTGATGCCGCAGCGCCAAGATCTCGACGTCCTCGTCGTGGTCACCCATCGGTAGCAGTCGGAGCATCGCGAGGGCGTTGGTCACGCCGAGGTACGCCAGGCGGCAGCAGCATGGCCCGCATCATCATTCAGTGATCGTTGGCGATCCGGCGGACCACCAAGCGGCCGACGACGGCAAAATCCCAAGTCGAGACTCGACACCGCTGTGACCAGCACGGACGGGGTATTCGGCACCCGCGACACCAGCCGCACGGACATGGTGGATCACCCTCCAGGGATAGCAGCGATGGTCACCGCTCTCTCTCCTGCTCAGCGAGCGTGCGATGGTTTTCGTATCCCGCAGCCTTCGCTAGCTGCGGACCCGCGCGCGGACGATGGACAACAGCTCAGACGGGTACAGCGCATCGTCGCGGTTCCACAACTCGGCACCGATAGAGTCGGACTGTCCAACGTTTTCGAGCACTTCGAAGCCGTGGGCCTGCAGCATCGCCGCGACTTCGTCTGGGGCAAGGCAGGTGCGCCACGGCTCGCCGATCTCGGATACGGCGGGTGCGATGAGTTCGGCATACCGCTGGCCGGCGGCGTCGCGCAGGTGTTTCGGGAGCACGTAATCCATGATCAGCTCGGTGCCCGGAGCGAGGTCACCGACGGCGGCCAACGTGGCGTCCAGTGTGGTCTGGCTCAGGTACATGGTGACGCCGAGCCAGCTCGCCACCGCCGGACGGGACGCGTCGAAGCCCGCGTTGGACAACTTCGCCGCCAGCTGACCATCGTTGAGGTCGAGTGGCACGAAGCTGACCGTCTCCGGTTCGGCGATGCCCGCCTGGGCCAGCTGTTGCCGTTTCCACTGCTGCGTCGCCGGTTGGTCGACCTCGAAGACGCGCAGCCGGTCGACGCGTTGCCACCGGTAGGCCAACGAGTCGAGGCCGGCGCCCAGGATCACGTACTGATCGATACCGGCGGCGACACCAGCGGCGAGGCGCTCCTCGGTGAATCGGCTGCGGCAGACCATCTGGGCACGGAGGTTGACCAGGATGGGTTCGTCGTGGTGCGCCCTGTGGTAGCCGAGCAGTTCCTCGGCCGAGCTTCCCAGCAGTGCCTCGGCGAGGGTGTCGGCGAAAATGGTGGGTTGGCCGTCAACAATCAGATGCGCGGCGCGGGCGGCGGCTGCCATGAGCGCGGTGTGGCTGTGTTGCGAAGGCGTGGACATGCCAGCCACCATAGCCACCTATTTGGGCAATATAGCACAAAGCTCGTTTCAAAAGATCAGCCATCCAGACAGAACCACGCCCACCCGACCGTCGAGACCCGTTACCGGGGCCCATCCCGACGAGGTCCCGGCCAACATGGCGCAGTCACGGCAACGAAGCAATCCTGTTCCGGCCAGGAACATCACGCCAATCGGGTGGTCGACACCATCCCACCGATTAGCCAACACCGTCGCTGCACCCAGTGGTACTGGTGGTGACAACACCTGTATCAGGGCGTAGGGGTCGACGTTCGTCGTGGGAGGCCCAAGGTCCTCACCCATTCTTGGCTTTCGACATTGATGCGAAGCGGGCCGATGTCGGGGTGGCCAGCGTCAGTCGGTACGGTGACGCCGTGCCGCATCGATGGATAGGCCAGCTCTGGCGATGATCGCCGAGCGGGGGATCGAGCCCTACGAGGTACTGCAGGTGCTGCGGAACCGGGAGTCGGCAACCCCGATGCGCCACCCGAACGGGGTCGTGATCCTCGCCGTGACCGGTACCACCAAGGCCGGCCGGAGGCTTACCGTGTACATACGCCCTGAAGGCGGGTTCGACTCGACGATCGTCGGCGCGGAGGTGGCACCATGAGCACGGATCTTGACTATCTGCGCAGTCTTGACCACCGCGAGCTGGCTGCCTTCCTCAACGAGCTCCAGCCAGACGCGAGCGCGATGAGCGTCGACGAGGTCGCCGCCGTGCTGGCTGACCTGGACCGAGTCGACGCTGACGGGCCGGCCGTGGTGCTGGCGCCAGTACGGCGGGCAGCGTAGACACATGCGGTGGTCCGGCGCGGGATCGCCCGCACCGCAGGCTGATCGGACAGTCGTCGTCACCGGGGCGTGCAGAGCATCGTGGGGGGCGAATCCAGCAGCGCAGGGTCTGGATGGCGCAGGCCAATGGCTCCATCATGGTCAGTGGGGTGGTTGTCACCCACGATGGCAGCCGGAGGGACACACCATGAGAAACTCCTCGTCTCGACAGTCCGCGCGCGTCGCACGCGCGCTCGCAACCGCCGCGTACTCGGGGCCGACCGATTCGGCGCGGCTCGACCTGCTGGTCGAAGCGCTCATCGGCGCGCTGACCACGCTCGGAGGGTTGCCGGCGGACCGCCGCGAGGCGCTCGTGCGACGTCTGCTGCGGCCTGCGGAGTGGACACTGACAAGTACCGCAGACCGGGCGCGTTCCGTGCTGGACGCGGAGGCGCACGTCGGGAGGGTCTGGAGTCTCAACGATGACACCCGCGACTGGCTGGGTCGGCGACTGCGGGCATTGCGCAGGCTTCCGCCCGCATGATCCAGCGGGTGAATTCTGGGACCCCAGGCTGTTGCATCGACTGCGATGACCTGAGTCCCAGAGTTGTCTGGAAATCCGCGTTAGGCGTTGTCGGCAGCTGGGATGAGCGGTCCGATGCCCATGATCGGAACGATGGTGAGCAGCTCGCCGACCCCGCCGATCCACATCGTGGGCACCACCCCGAACCGGGATCCCAGCCAGCCGGCCAGCAGCGCTCCAAACGGCGAGACGCCCCAGACCACGAACCTGATGGAGGCGATCATGCCGGTCTCTGCCACGACGAGGACTGCGGACGCCAGAGACCTGTGGTTGGGGCCGACCAAGCCGGCGACCGGGTTGAGCAAAGCGAACAGACCCATGCAGGTGACGGCGCCAGCGATGACGGTGCCGGTGTGGTACCGGCGCCCGACGTGGCGCAGGACGAGGATGGGCAGCAAGGTCGCGAAGATCCCCAAACGCCGCCGCCACCGCGTCCCCGAGCACGGCCAGCGTGCCATGACAGCCGCCCTCACCATCAACGACAACTTCCCCAAGGCCTACGCAACCCCACCGTGACCTGGGCAAACATCAACATTCTCGCGAACCACGCAAATCATCCGGAAGAATTGACATAGCGGTCAATATCCAGTCTGGTTATTCGGAACGCAGGCCGAGCGACCTCCATCTTTGGCAGCCGTGCCCGAACTCGGTAATGACCGTTTTTCCTGCTCAACGAACATGCGAGGGTTTTCGTACCCGATAGGACGTGGGATTCGGCACCCGCAAGGCGCGGAGGACCGACATGCTATATGCTCTCGTATATAGGTGACCGGTACGACGTCGAACTGGAACCCGAGGTGCGCCGGTGGCTCAACACACTACCGCTCGCCGACTACCGGACAGTTGAATACCATGCCGATCGCCTGGCCGAGGCACCCACCACGCTCAGCGAACCGTACAGCAGACACCTGCGAGGCCCAGTCCGGGAGCTCCGCTTCCACTTGAACCGTTCGGCCTGGCGGATCAGCTACTGGCTCGCCCCACACCGGCGGATAGTGCTCTTGACGGTCTTCCGAAAGACCCGAGGTCGCGAGGCGGCCGAGGTCGATCGCGAGGTGGCGGCACAACAGATCTGCGAACACCAGCACCGAGCGGCAACGCACCTGTACGACCGAGAGGGCGGATGACTGCCATGACTGGATACCACACCAAATGGGTCGTACCCAACGCGCATCGCGAGAGCCCCGAGTACATCGAAGCCGGCGCACGCATCGCCCTCGGCCAGGCCGTCTACGACAGACGAACCGCCCTCGGCATCAGCCAGAGCGAGCTGGCCCGCCGGGCTGGCACCACCCAAACCGTCATCTCGCGGCTGGAAGGCGGCGCGGTCACTCCCACCCTGCCGCTGCTGCACCGCCTCGCAGGCGCACTTGAAGGCGAGCTGAACCTCAAGATCACAGGCACGAGCACGCACGTGGAGTTCCCGCTCGCCTCGTGACAGCCAACTCAAACCGAACCAGTACTTCCAGTCAGATATCGGGCGTCTGCTGACCGCAGGCAGAGGTCCTAG
>JAFGOK010000030.1 GCA_016926535.1 Micromonosporaceae bacterium
CCGCAGCTGGCGCACCTGGGTGTGCTCCGCTGTGAGCTTCGCATTCTCCTGCTCCAAGCGGCGCTTCACAGCCTGCTCCTGCTCGGAGCGCTGGGCAGCGAGGGCGAGCTCCAGGTCGCGGTTCGCTTGGGCCGCCCGATCGCGAGACTCCACCAGGATCCGCTCGGCCTCTGCCCGGCGGGCGGCGATTTCCTCGACCGCCTCGGCCCGGATGGCCTCGGCCTGATCCTCCGCGAGCGCGAGGATCTGCTCGACGCGGGGACCGAGGTGCCGGAACGTCACCCGAGCCCCCTCCCCGAGTTTCCTGCGGATCTCGGCGAGCTCTGCCTCCAGCGCCGTGACCTGGGCACTGAAGCTGTGGGCGTGCGCGAGGGCCTCGTTCCGCTCGGTCGTCAGGGCCGCGATCTCCCCCTCCACCTGGGTGACGTAGCGGTCGACCTGGCGCTTGTCGTACCCCCGGAGGGTCGTGTCGAAGCCAGGTTCAGGTGCCACATCCTCATGAAGCGGAAAGATCCCACCGCCGTGCGCCATCACACCATCCTCAAATGCGACATCCCGCCACGCTATCGGTCGACGCCCAGCGTGACGGGATGTGCTCCCTGCTTGTCTGCGGCACCTAGGCTGGCTTCTTGCCGCCCTCAGCCTGCTGGCTCGCGTCGCCAACAGTTGGGACGATACCCGCTAGGCCGGACAGCATCTGACCCAGCTGGGTTGTGACGGCGTCCTTTTGCCGGGTGAGCTCGTCAACCTCGCGTCTGGCCTTCTGCGTTGTCATCTCGGCCTCGGTGCGCGCGTCGTTGACCAGGCGGTGCGCCTCGGTCCTCGCCTCGTTGAGGGTCTTGTCAGCCAAGGCCTTGGCCCGGTCGACGGTCTCCTGCGCCAGCCGCTCCGACTCGATCCGCCGGGACTCCGCCCGCTGCTCGGTCTCCTTGGCCCGCTCGTCGGCGGTTGACGCCCGCTGCTCTGCCTCGGCGACGAGTTTCTGGGTGTTCATGACGGCGGCGTTGTGGCGCTCGGACTCCTCGCGCTCCGACCGCTCCCTCCGCTCAGCGATCTCAAGCTCGAGGGACTGGAGATCTTTGTCCCGCTTGTCACGGGCATCCGCGAGCAGCTTGGTGGCCTCTGCGCGTTTCTCCTCGGCGTCCCGGGCGGCCTTGGCACGGAGCTGGGTGATCTCCCGCTCTGCCGTCGCTCGTAGCGTCGCCACCTCCCGCTCGACGGTGGCCTTGAGCTCTGCCACCTCGTGGGCGGTCGCCGTCCGCAACTGCTTGGTGTCGCGCTCCGCGTTGGAGCGCAGGGTGTCTGCCTCGCGGCGGGCCTGCACCCGAGCCTCTGCGGCTTCCCGCTCCGCAGCGGTCCGGACGCTGCCGGCCTCCCGCTCGGCCGTTGCCTTCATGGCCGCGGCTTCCGCGCGAGCCTTGTCGGTGATCTCACGTGCCTCAAGGCGGGCAGCGGAGAGAATCCCCTCGGCTTCGCGCTTCGCATCTCCCCGGTGATCGTTGGCCTGCTCCTCCGCGAGGCGGAGAATCTGCTCGACCCGAGTCCCGAGACCGGAGAGGGTTGGGCGACTGTTTTCTTCGAGTTGTTTTGCTGAATCGCTGAGCTTGGCTTCGACGGAATTCAAGCGCTGCTCGGCCTGGCGGAGACGACGCTGGGCGTCGTTCATACGCTGCTCGGCCTCGCTGCGGGCCTGCTCGGTTTGGGAGACAGCCGCGTTGAGTCGCTGGATGTACTCGTCGACCTGATGACGGTCGTAACCGCGCAGCACGACGCTGAACTCCTGGCTTGCGGAGCCGTTGTCGAAGAACGCGACCGGTGACTGCTGCTGGGGCATTGGCACATACTCGCAGACGAGTGGGGGGACTTCGCAAGGGCAGTAAGGGCGCTCTTCGCTCGGCAGTGCGAGGCGGGTATTTATCCTGTCCGTACCGCCGAGCGTTGATCATCCGTGTTGTGGCCGAAAGTCCGATTGTGCGTGATGGGTCAGCTCGTGTATAGCCGGCCCATCCCCGCTATCGTCGACCGTGGTAACCACCATGGCCCCTCGGGGGCGACTGGGGCGTCATCCAGCTGGTTCGACCAGCTCAACGAGGACGCCACCAGCGTCCCGTGGGTGGACAAAATTCACCCGGGAGCCGGCGGTGCCCCGACGGGGGGATTCGTACAGCAGCCTGACTCCGCGGGCACGAAGGGCGGCGGCGGCGGCCTCGACGTCGGTCACCGTGTACGCCAGTTGCTGGATCCCCTGGCCCCGCTTGTCGATGAACTTGGCGATGGTCGACTCCGGCGTCAGCGGGGCGAGCAGCTGGATCTTGCCGCCACCTCCCGGTCCGACGACCAGCATGGCTTCGCGCACGCCCTGTTCCTCGTTGGTCTCGACGTGCTCGCAGCGCATGCCGAAGACGTTCTCGTACAGGGCGATGGCCTCGTCGAGGTCTGGGACGGCGATGCCAACATGGTCGATGCGCAGCACGCCAACGCCGTCGCCGGCGGCGGGCGTTGATTGATCAGTCATACCGACAGTCTGGACTACCGGCGGAGGGTGGGTGTCGATACCCCGAGGAATGCCTGCGAAAGCCCGCCGCTCTTCGGTGTCGCCAGGCGGCCTGTGTCAACGGATCAGGCGGTGGACGTGCCAGACTAGGGCCATGAACGATCCCCGAAGGAGCCCCTCGGTCTTCGCGCGTGGCGCCGTCGATCTCAGTGCGTTGCGCGGCGGCCAACCAGCCAGTGAGACACCAGCCGGAGCCCAGGGGCAGGCTGCGTCGACCCCGGAGGCCCCGAGCAGCGCGGGCGCGCGCCCATCGCCGGGCGGCGCTGTGACGGTCATCGACGTCACAGAAGCGACCTTCCAGAGTGAGGTCCTGGAGCGGTCACTGACGACGCCAGTGGTCGTCGATTTCTGGGCGGCATGGTGCCAGCCGTGCAAGCAACTGTCTCCCGTACTGGAGAAGCTGGCAGTTGAGGCGGGCGGTGCATGGATTCTGGCCAAGGTGGACATCGACGCCAGCCCCAGGCTGGCACAGATGTTCCGGGTCCAGGGCATTCCGATGGTCTTTGCGATCTTCGGGGGCCAGATGGTCGACGCGTTCAGCGGGGTGATCCCGGAAGCGCAGCTGCGACGGTGGATTGACGCGGTGTGCCAGGCCGCTGGGGTCTCCGTCGCCAAGGCCGCTGATCCCCAGCTCGGCGCCGCGGATGACGCCCTCGCGGACGGCGATCTTGAGAAGGCTGAGGCGGCATACAAGAAGATCCTGGCGGAGTCACCCGCGGACGCGGAAGCTGAGGCTGGCTTGGCTCAGGTCGGGTTGCTGCGCCGGACCCTGGGCGTCCTCCCGGAAGAGGCCATCGCAGCAGCCGCGGCGCATCCTGAGGATGTCGCGGCGCAACTGCTCGCCGCCGACGTCGAGGTGCTGTCGGGGCAGGCACAGGCCGCGTACCAGCGGCTGGTTGAGGTGGTCCGGCGCACCGTGGCAGAGGATCGGGACACGGTGCGAAAGCACCTGCTGTCGCTGTTCACTATGGCCGGGCCGGAGGACGCGGACGTCGCGAAGGCTCGCCGGTCGCTGGCCAACGCCCTGTTCTGACCCCATGACCAGCCCACCCCCCATGACCAGCCTGAGTTCGTGACCAGCCGGGTTTCGTGATCATATGCGCCGGATTGCCGTCCTCGACGCTCCGTCGAATCTGGGGTTGCGGCCACCGACCGCGACCTCGGTGCCCGGCTGCGCGAAGGCGCCAGGGGCCCTGCGCGATCACGGTCTGGTCGAGCGGCTGGGGGCGCGGGACGCAGGCTGCCTGACGCCGCCGCGGTACGACCCGGGCGACTGGCGGCCGGGCGACGGGGTCGCCCAGGCCGCCGCCATCGCGGTGTACTCGACCCGCCTGGCTGACCGGATCGGCAGTATCGTCGACAGAGGTGAGTTTCCGCTGGTCCTGGGCGGAGACTGCTCGATCGTGATCGGCACAGGGCTTGCCATGCGTCGGCGTGCCACCGCGATGGAACGCCGGATCGGGCTGGTCTACGTCGACGGGCATTCGGATTTCCGGCACCGGGGCAACGCCTCCTACGTCGGGGCCGCGGCAGGGGAGGGGCTGGCCATCGTGACCGGGCGGGGGCAGCCGGACCTGGCGGCGATCGAGCGGCGACGGCCGTACTTCCGGGACGCGGATGTCGTGCTGGTCGGGATCCGGACCCACGACGACTACTGGCTTGACCTCGAAGCGGCCGGGATACAGACCCTCCCCGTGCCGAGACTCCGGGTGGAGGGGGCCGGCCGGTCGGCCCAGTGGGCAAGGAGCCAGCTGTCCGACTGCGCTGAGTACTGGGTGCACATCGATGTTGACGTCCTTGATCCGGCGGTGATGCCCGCGGTCGACGCTCCGGATCCCGGCGGGATCGCCTACGCGGAACTGGAATTGCTTATCTGCGGCTTAGTTTCATCTTCGCGTTGCATTGGCCTTGAGGTGACCGTCTTTGACCCGGATTATGACCTTGATGGAACGCACGCCGGTGCCGTGACGGACTCGGTGATCGCGGGACTCCGTCCGTTGCTGGTCAGCGACCGGGATCGCGCTCAGCGGTCCCCCGAGATCCCGTCGGCGCGCCGGCCGAGCGATCCTCTCGTCGCGGTGCCGGAGTCTGCTGTAGACACCGTTTGATTACGGACAGTCGTCGAAATATCTGGACTCGTATCGATAGCTGTGGTTCTCTAGCTCGGAAGTGGCAACAGAGAGGACGGTGCCATGCTCCGAGCACGACGAGCTCTGATGACTGTGGGTGTTCCCACATGTGCCGTGGTCGCGGCGGTGGGAGTCGTCCTGGCCGCGAACGCAGCAACCCCGAACGGTGACTCCAGGACACCTCCTGGCGCCAGCGGGTCGACAGCCAAAATGGCGGGCTCAACCGAACCTGCCCGCGAGGTCGCGCTGCCAACGGGGGAGCGGGTCCGGGTCGCTGGGGCCGGCGATCGGTCGATCCTGAGCCTCGACCAGGACCAGCCGTCCGGCACGGCAGCCCCGGCGAGAGCCCGGGTGCGGTCGGTGGGTGGCCACGACTACGTCATCCCCGACGCCGCCCTCGGGAGTATCGACAGCCCGGCCGCGCTGGCCCGGTTCGAGGTCGGTACCCGGGCGGGATCGGCCGATGGCCAGGCGGATCCCCCGGTAGCCCCCGCATACCAGATGGCGACCCTGACCGTGCGGGGGATCGACCGGACGGGCGCCCGCGCCTTCTCCGGATCGATCGCCGTTGACAATGTCGATGACCTTCAACGGTTCGCCGCCATGCAGTCCTTCAGCGAGGGCGGCGAGGTGTCGTTCAGCGTTCCCGTCGGTCACTACTCGATCGCGGCGGAGGTCTCGACGGTCGGCGCTGACGGGCAGATCGCCTCCCAGTCACTGATCTTCATGCCGGAGGTCGAGGTGGCGGAACCGGGGCTGACGGTCGAGGCCGACGCGAGGACGGCCACCACCCTGGTGCCCATCCCGACCACCCCGAAGGAGTCCACCTTCGAGCAACTGGCCGCGACCTACGCCCGGGTGAGCGACAACGGGCTGGTGGCCAGCATCTCCTACATCACCCTTGGTGGAGACCCGGAGGTCTACATCACCCCGACCTCGCCGGTCAGTCTCGGCGAGGTGCACTGGTACACCTATTTCCGGATGAATGGGCCGGCGGACCAGGACCAGCCGTACCTCTACGATCTGCTGTATCCCTCGGAAGAGGGTGTGCCGTCCCAGCCGGCGGTTGCCGCG
>JAFGOK010000238.1 GCA_016926535.1 Micromonosporaceae bacterium
GATAAGGAGCCGCCCAGGTCGAATCGACCACTGTCGGCATGGAGTGGTGCGGGTCGCCTATGATCTGGCTCGGTCGTTTCCCGCAACACAGATGAGGGATTCGCGCGCTGTCGGGAGACCTGCTAACTGACAACCAGCGGCACAGAAGGGAATCGCTGTGGAGTTCCAGCGTACCTGGGCACTGACTGACAGTGGCGACGCCCAATCCAATGGGGATGATGCATCGTCGGAGGTCGTTCCGGCGGCCGACGAGGTGGCTCGGCCTCGGGTGCGCGCCATTGTTCAGCAGGCCGTTCGGAGGTCACATGTCGGGGTTGTCGCGTCCGCTCTCGCGGTAGGGGTCGTCGCCGTCTTGATTGGAACTGCGTGGCGCTCTTCGGGGTCCTTCTCCTCGGCGGATGCGGCTCAGGAGCCGGGCTCGTTGGCCCAAGTGACGACTCCGCCCCGGCCAGACGATGCCAGCGGGGCGCAGTCGACCACCGGATCCGAAGGCCTTCCCTTGGACCCGAACCAGGGATCGCCGTCCAACACCCCTGAGGTTCTGGGATCGGGGCGCACGCCGGCCACCGGGACTTCTGGGACTCCGGCCGGCAGGAACGGGACGGGGGCAGGCCCAGGTCCAAGTGGCGTCGCGTCCCAGACCCGAGCGCAGCAGGTCGTAACGGTTCGGATTATTGGCCTGGCCGGAAAGTGTCTGGGGGCCGCTGGGGGCGCGACAGCCGATGGCACAGCCGTTGATCTCTACTCATGCGTGGGGGATGCCACCCAGACCTGGGAGCTGCGCGGTGACAACACGATTCGTACCGGGGGCAAGTGTATGGCGGTCGCTGGAGGCGCAACGGCCGACGGAACTCGGGTCCAGTTGCGCGACTGTACTGGCACAACGGTCCAGCAATGGACATACTCCGCCGGGTACGACCTGGTCAACCGACATGCCGACAAGTGCATTGATCTCAAGGATCGCTCGTCTGCCGACTATACGGTCACCCAGATCTGGACGTGCAACGGCGGATCGCACCAGAAGTGGACCCTGCGCTAGCAACTGTGTGGTGTGCGGCGCAGTATCTGGCGCACGTCCATTGGCAACCTGGCCGTGAACAGATCGATCGCGGCAGCGGACAGTGGCGGGGTGCTCCTGTCAGGACCGGTGTGGTCTGAGGCTGTGTCGTCTGAGGCGGTGACCACGAGGATCGGCGCAGCTGGATTCACTGGCAACTGTCGAGGATCATCGACCGGCGTTGCACCTGGATCTGGAGCCGCTTCGGGTCTGATCCACAGGCCGGCCTGGATGATCTCCACCTCCCATCCCAGCACTAGCGGCCACACGCCACGTGTTTGCTCGGACCAGCCGGGCAGCGGAGGTGTCGAGACCAGGACGACCGGATGGTCTAGCCCCGGACGGAACTCGACCAGGCTGGCGAAGGTCCGCCACCCCGCTCCGTTGCCCAGCGTCGTTGTCACCGAGACCGTGCCATCCTCGGTTCCCAGCAGCGGTAGCCCGGGACTGGCCAGCACCGGTTCGTCGAGTAGTGACGCGACTGCGGCCACGAACAGCACCGGTCCGCGGTCCAAGCCGTCGTAGGGCTGGCGTTCGACGATGACCGCGATGCGCCGCAGCTTCGCGGGTAGGCGTCGCAACAGTTCGGCCACTGCGCGTGGGGAGACTGCCTCCGAGGCTTCCGCCCCGCCGACCAGGATCACGAACTGATCGGAGCGGGCGACCGCAGCGAAGGCGACCTCGTCGGCGGTTGCCGGCGGCGAGCCGGGGGCGCGGAGCCAGATACCGGAGGGAATCGCTTCGAGCGACACCCGATCGCCAGCCAGCTCTATGTCGTGTGGACCCGAACAATCCGGCGTCAGGTCGCGCGGGGCAGTCAGGAGTTCGGGCTGCCAGTCTGGGGAAGGGAACCGGCTGCCATAGGCCGTCGATTGTCCATCTGGGGCGAACAATCGCCATGCCCCCATGTCGTCGCGGCCACGAACCAGGAGCGAGTGGTCAGGCACGACCCACAGGGATCCAGAAGGGGCGACGACGGTACATCCGAGGCGCTTGGCGAGCAGAGCGGCAGGTGCGGGCCGTCCCGAACCCGCGTGTGGCACGAGCAGCCGCACGGACGCCCGGTGTCTGAACAGGGAACCGAAGCGGTGCCTGCGGGCGAGGATCTGCTTGAACGCGGCGATGACTGGGGCGCTGAGTACATCCAACTCCTGGGTCACCAGCACGGTGACCCGGCCGGCCTCAGCTGGTAGAGACTCGACGACGCTGCAAACGGATGGGGAGGGCGGGGCGTCGGGAGAATGGATCACGTAGCCGGCTCCGGCAGGCGTGCTGTTGGCGAACACGGGCATTGTTCTACACCCGTGGGCGCAGCCACCAGCCGCCGGTGGCTGCCCAGGCAGGGTGCCTGACGATTGATCTACCGCAATGGGGCACTATATTCTGCTGCGCTGGCTGGTGCTCCGAGGACCTCGGCAGCCGCTCAACAGGGATCGGTGGGAAGTCGTGCAGAGCCGTCGTGAGCAGGTGCAGGCGCAGCGATACCTCATCGGTCGGATGATCGGTGCCTTGGTCAACGCCCAACCGGACGCGTCAGAGCCGCCGACTCGGCGCGGGTGGTTTGGCCTGGTCTGCGGGATCCTGGTCGGGGCATTGATCGTGGCCGGTTTCACGGTCTACGGACTGCTGTTTCCTGGGGGGTCGACGGCCTGGCGGGCCGAGGGCGCGCTCATCGTGGAAAAGGAAACCGGGAACCGGTACCTCTACCGCAACGGCCAGTTGAGGCCGGTGCTCAACTACGCCTCGGCGCTGCTGCTGCTGGGTGGCGACCTGACGGTCACGACGGTATCGGGCGCTTCTCTGGATGGGACCAAGCACGGCCAGCCAGTCGGCATCATCGGTGCGCCGGACGCCCTCCCTGACGCGTCGAAGGTGAACGCGGACGCGTGGCTGGTCTGCCAGGCGACCGCGTCCTCGGCCAGCCTGACCCTGGGGGCCGCCGCTGGCGGGCGTTCCCTGACGGCGAACGAGGCGGTGCTGGTTGAGGTCGAGAACGGTACCGACTATGTGCTGTGGGCCGGCCATCGGATGCGGGTCACCGCCACCTGGGTCACCCGGGTGCTCGGGCTGGACCACGCGGGGGCCGTCGCATTGCCGCTGGCGGTCGTCGAGGCACTGCCGGCCGGCCCGGATCTGGGATCGACGAGGGTTGACGGGTTGGGGTCAGCCGGGCCAACGGTCGCGGGCGCGAAGACCCGGATTGGCCAGGTGTTCCAGGTACTCGGCGCGAATGGCAGCAAGGACTACTACCAGTTGCGCCGGAACGGTCTGGCACCGCTCACGGCCACCCAGGCGGTTCTCGCCCTCGGCGATCCGGCGACGGCCGCAGCCTACCCGGGTACCGCTCCGACAGCGATCGCCTTGGACATCACTGCCCTGGGCGCGGCGACAATCACCGATCCCGACGACGGGGGACTTCCAGCCTCGCCGCCCTCCACTGTGGCGCCGGCCGAAGGTGAACGCTTGTGTTTGGCTCACGCCCCATCGGCACGTACGGTCGCGTCAGTGATCGACCCGGTGGCCCCGGAACCCGGCGGGACGGTGAGCGTGCCGGCCGATCGCGGAGCCGTGGTGGTCGCTGGAGGCCAGTATTTCCTCGTTACCGACGTCGGGACGCGGTTTCCCGTCGCTACCTCCGATGACCTGAAGTATCTGGGATATGACCCGAGCTCCGCCATGGAGGTTCCGGTCGGTTTCCTGAAGCGGATGCCGGCCGGACCGCTTCTCGGACGGTCTCAAGCGACCGTGACCGTGACGGCGACCGTCGAAGCACCAGCTACGGCGAGAGCGTCGGCGTCGGCGTCGGCCAGTCGAGCGGCGTCGGCATCGGCCAGTCGACCGTCGGTGTCTGGCGGTCAGGCCGATCGTGGATCCTCGATTGGCTGACAGAATCCGGTCTGGACGAGTTGGGCGCTGCGGCGGGTGCACAGCAGCGCCCGCCCAGCCGGGAGCTTGCGGGGTCTGGCCCCGCCGAGCAGCGGGCCCTCGCTTGGCGGGCAGGACAGCACAACGTCCGGACTGTTGGTTTCCTGCATGCGCCGCAATAGCTGGTCCATCGACATCCGGCTGGCCCCGGCGGCACTGCGGGTGATGGCCATGTGTAACCCGAGGTCGGAGCCTTGCGGCAGGAATGGCACCAGCGGCAGCAGGGGACCGTCCAAACCTGAGAGCAGCTCGTAGTCGTCGACGAGCACAAACAGTTGCGGGCCCTGCCACCAGTCCCGCAGGCGCAGCCGTTCGGCTGTGATGTCAGGGCCGGGCAGTCTCGGCCTGAGACCGGCGATGGCGTCGGCGACAGTGGTCTTGGTCGAGTCGGCCGAGACCGAGTACCCGAGCCGGTACGCCTCAGGTACGTCCTCGAAGAGCGCCCTCCGGTAGTCAACCACCATGATTCGGGCCTCCCGCGGGGTGAACCGCCGAACGATCGCCCGGATGAGGAGCCGGAGCAGGTTCGTCTTGCCGCTCTCGACGTCGCCCAGCACGGTCAGGTGCGGTGTGTCGTCGAAGTCCACCCAGACCGGGGCCAGCCGTTCCTCGCTGAGCCCGATCGCGATCCGGATGTTCGGTTCTGGATCTGGCAGGTCGACGACGGGCAGCACCGAGGGCAAGGTCCGGACGCCCGGCGCGCGCGGCCCGCCCCAGCAGGTGTCGACCAGATCGACGAGTCGGCGCGTCGCCTTCGGGGTGCTCTGGTCGTCGGCGATCCCGTCGATGCGGGGCAATGCCCCGAGGAAGTGCAATTTGGTGCTGGTCAGGCCACGTCCGGCCACAGCGGGGACGGTGGCGGCTGCGCGCATGTCGATCGCGGAGTCGACCGGGTCGCCCAGCCGCAACTCCAACCGGGTGCCGACCTGATCGCGCATCCCGTGGTGCACCTCCGACCAGCGCGACGCCGTCAGCAGCAGGTGCACCCCGAAGTTCAGGCCCCGCGCGACGATGTTCCGGATGGTCACCTCAGCCGCCTCGTACTCCTGTCTGAGGGTGAACCATCCGTCGACGACGAGGAAGACCTCGCCGTACGGATCGTCCCCGCCGTACGGATCGTCCCCGCCGCGTCCCTCGGCTCGCCGCTGCCGGTAACTGGTCATGCTGTCCACTCCGAGCCGTGCGAAACGCTGCTCACGGCTGTCGATGATCGCCATGATCTCCGTGACGGTGCGGCTGACCCGGTCGGCGTCAAGCCGTCCGCACACGCTTCCCAGGTGCGGAAGGCCCGCGAGGCCGGAAAGAGTACCACCGCCGAAATCCAGGCAGTAGAACTGGACTTCGCTCGGAGTGTGGGTGAGCGCGAGCGCGCAGATGAGGGAACGCAGCAGGGTGCTCTTTCCGGATTGAGGGCCGCCGGCTATGCCAACGTGCCCGCCCACCCCGGACAGGTCGACCAGGAGCAGGTCACGCATCTGGTCGAGGGGCCGGTCGACAAAGCCGACCGGGGCGATCAGCCGGCCGGTACCCGGCCAGTTGGCCGCGGACAGTCCCCGGCCGGGGTCGGGGACCAGGGGCGGCAGCAGCTGGTCGATGGTGGGCGGCAGGCCGAGCGGTGGGAGCCAGACCTGGTGGGCAGGCGGCCCCTGGTCGGCCAGTTGGTTGACGACCTGTTCGAGCACGGTGACTGGCGTTGGCCGCGTCGGATCGGTGGTCTGCTCGTGGCCGCTGGTGGGCCCCTGCGCCTCGGCGTCCTCCTCGCGGCCAGGGGACCGGTGTGGGACGTGACCGGCGAGGTACGGCACGACCTGCTGCCGGACGATCGCCTGCTCAACCCTGGTGGCCCGGGGCCGGTACTCCCCGGAGACATAGGCCGCCTTGAACCGCACCAACGTGGTGACATCGGCCCGCAGGTACCCGTTTCCCGGGGCGGGTGGCAGTTCGTAGGCGTCCGGCACTCCGATCACCGAGCGGGACTCCATGGCGGAGAAGGTCCGCAGTCCGATCCGGTACGACAGGTGCGACTCCAACTGGGTGATCCGGCCGTCGTCCAGGCGCTGGCTGGCAAGCAACAGGTGGACGGCCAGGGAGCGCCCCAACCGACCGATCATCACGAAGAGCTCGATGAAGTCGCGGTGCGTCGCCAGCAGTTCGCTGAACTCGTCAACCACGACGAGCAGAGACGGCAGCGGGTCCAGCGGTGCGCCGGCCTCGCGGGCCCGCTCATAGTCGAGCACCGAGCTGTACCCTCCGGCCTCCCTCAGCAGCTCCTGGCGCCGCAGGAGTTCCCCATGCAGCGCGTCGCGCATTCGGGAGACCAGGACGGCCTCGTCCGCCAGGTTGGTGATCACCGCTGAGGTGTGGGGAAGCCGATCCAGTCCGAGGAAGGTCGCCCCGCCCTTGAAATCGACCAGAACGAAGTTGAGGGTCTCCGAGGAGTGGGTGAGCGCGAGCGCGAGGACCAGCGTGCGCAGCAGTTCGCTCTTGCCGGATCCGGTCGCTCCGACCAGCAGCCCATGTGGGCCCATACCATCGAGGGCCGACTCCTTGATATCGAGATCGATCGGGGTACCGTCTGCCCCGATCCCGATCGGCACCCGCAGCCGGTCTCGGGAGCTCCTCTGCGCCCACGCCTTGGTTACGTCCAGCCGGCCCACATCGGGGATGCCGAGTAGCGCGGCCAGATCGAAATCCGAGGCCAGAGACTCGGCGGCCGGCTCGGTCGCGACCGACAGTCGGTAGGGAGCGAGTTGCCTGGCCAGCGCCGCCACCCGGGGTACCGACAGCTGGTCGGGGGTCGCCAGCCTGCTCCGGGTCTCCTGACCGAGGCGGTCCCGACCGACGACGGTCAGCGCGTCCGGCGCGACGTCCAGGCAGAGCACGTGCCGGGACGGCGTGGCCTTCGTGTCCCCCAGATCGACGAGCGTGCAGTTGCGGTACCCGGAGGCCAGCAACCTGGTTTTCGCTGGAAGGGACATCCCGTCAGCCACGATGATGACGTACGGCTCGTCTGCGGACGGCACCGCCCCGTTCTCGAATGCCCCGCGCTCTCGGAACGCTTTCCCGATCAGCCGTTCCAACTCGTCGACCGTGTCGGCGACCAGCCGGGCCGCACCTGCCGCGTCCTGATCGCTGGAATGCTGGGCGTGTGGGAGCCACTTCACCCACTCCCAGGTACCGCTCTGCTCTCCGGCCGCGAGGACGGCGACAGTCGTCTCCTCCGGGGCGTGGAACGTCGCCAGTTGGGCGAGGAACGCGCGCACCACTCCCCGAGCGACGTCCAGGTCCCCCGAGAGCCTGATCCGGCTGAATCCTCGGACGAACAAGGCAATCGGCTGGTCGCTCACTGTGGTGTACGCCCGGATGAATCGACGCAACGCATGGGCCGAAACCGGCTCCAGGTCTTCGACCGGCTTGGTCTGCATGGGCGTGATCCGCACGGCGAGGCGCTGACTGCCAGCGCCGATTCGCAACTCCCCGAAGTCCGGATGGGACGGGCGGCGCTCCCAGCGCCGGGTGGTCATCGCGACGCTCCACAGTGAGCGGGGATCGGGGTGTCGCCAGGCCTGTGCCTGCCGCTGCTGGATGACCAGTTGGCGGACCTTACGCCGGTTCTGGGAGAGGTACCGCAGATAGTCCTGGCGGTCGCCACCAGCCTTGTGCTTGCGTTCGGCGCCGCCGAGCAGCAGATTACCGAACACCATGACCAGGCTGGAGATGCCCATCAATCCCACGATCAGCCAGGTCAACCGCCCCCGTCCCGAGCTGAGGAACACCAACGCCATGCTGGCGGACATCAGTGCCATCGGCAGATACATGAGAACCGTCCGGGCATCAGCGCCCTGGGTCTCGGGAATGCTTGGCGGCTCCTGCAAACTGATCTCGCCATGCGGCATCGCTGGACCATTGCGGCGCGTCGGACGTCGGTACAGCACCGAACTCATCAGGTCTCCGCTCGTGGCCACCGGGCTGAGGCATTCAAAGAGGCTGCGACAAGTATCACAGCCCTTGAATCGTCGCTTGTTCCAGAGTCTCCTATCACAGTGTCCGCACCCAGCGCCCAGCTCTGTCGCTTGATCGTCATCAGTTCGGACCGGCGGGTCGAACTCGCCGTGCCAAGTGACGTCCCCATCGCCGACCTGCTACCCAGCCTGCTCGGGCACCTTGGCCCGAGCCTGGCCGATACCGGTCTCGATCACGAGGGCTGGGTCCTGCAGCGCCTCGGCGAGCCGCCGCTCGAAGAGGATCTCGACGCTACCGCGCTGGACCTGCGCGACGGCGAGACCCTCTACCTGCGTCCGCGCAGCGACCAGATCCCGCCCCCCGACTTCGACGATCTGATCGACGGGGTCGCGGGCGGCATGCGCGAGCGGGCCGGGATCTGGCGGCCCGAGATGACTCGATGGGCAGGGCGACTGTTTCTCATCCTCGTGCTCATCACCGGGATGGTCGTGATTGCGGTCCCCGGTCCGACCCCGAACCGAGCGACGGTTGCCGCCGTACTCACGCTGCTCGCCTTCCTCGGAGCTGGTCTCGCCGGACGTCTGGGCGGAGACCGGCCCCTGGCCGTTGTCCTGGCGTTCGGAGCCGTTGGGTACGCCGCACTGGCCGGGCTGCTCGCGCCTGGCGCCGACCTCCCAGAGGGCCCCGGCGCCAGTCCGGCGGGCCTTCTCGACGGTCTTGACGCCGTGAACGCGATCTGCGCAGTCGGCGCGGCGCTGACGGTCGCGTTGCTTGCCGTGTCGCTGGTCGGTCGGGCCGGGCCGATCCTGGCCGCGTTGCTCGCCGCCGCCCTCGCCGCGCTGCCAGGTCTGCTCGTCGCCATCGGATGGTCGATTTCGACCGTCTCCGCCGCAGGGCTGGTCGCCGTGGTCTCCGGCGTGCTGACGCTCACCGTGCCGAGAACGGCCTTTCGACTGTCGGGCATGCGACTGGCGCCGCTGCCCACCTCATCAGATCAGCTGCAAGATGATATCGAGCCGGAACAAAGCGTGCGGGTGCTCGAACGAGCCGCTGCGGCTGATCGATATATGACCGGCATGTACCTCGGGCTCGCGGCAGCCAGTAGTACCGCGGTCATCGTGCTTGCCCTGCACAGCGGCTGGGCACCGCCGACGCTCGCGACACTGGTCGTGCTGGCTGGCGTGCTGGCTGGCAGGTCGATGACCAGTTGCTGGCACCGGCTCGCCGGGACGCTCCCCGCGCTGGTGGCCCTGCCGACACTCGCCGCGACGGTCGGCGCGTCCCTATCCGACCAGACTCGCATGCTCACCACAGTGGTCGTGGTACCCCTCGCAGCGCTTGCCGTCGTCCTGGTGACGCTGACACTGCCAGTGCGACGTGCCAGCCCGTACTGGGGCAGGCTCGGAGACATCACCCAGACCTGGGCGACGATCGGACAGATCCCGGTCCTGCTGGCGGCTTTCGGGGTGTACGACGTGGCGCGCGCCCTGGGTGGCTGAACGTCGGGGAGGACTCTGTCCGGTCGTCCGTTTGACGCCCAATGGTACCTTCACGGCGATCATGTCGATGGCCGTGCGGATCGCACGGCGCCGATCAAGCAGGAGGGTCATTCGTGGCCACTGACATCACCAGTCATGATGGCAGCCGTACCGCGCTCATCCAGGCGTTCAGCACCGCCTCGTCCGACCAGCAGCAAGCGTTCACCACAGTGACCAACGCCGAGGCCGCGCTCGCTTCCCAATGGAAGGGCAGCGCGTCCGCGCTGTACCGCGACGCGATGCGTAACTGGGTCGCCGGACTCCAGAAGGTCCGCGCGGGACTCGGCGAGATCGAGAGCGCCATGGTGGATCTCGGCAAGCAGAGCGCGACCACCGAGGACGATAACCTGGTCACGTCGAACTGGTTCGACCCCGATTCGCAGCCCACCGCCAGTTGGACCTGAGCACTCCGTCGAAGAGTACATCCCGATCCTTTTTGAAGGGACCTATTGACGTGGCAGATTTCAGCGTCAACCCCAACGGCATGCTTGACGTCGGAGACGAACTGCAGCAGGTGACCCGTCGTCTCAACAGCTCTCTGGAGGAGCTGGACAAGTACGTCGAGAACTTCAAGCAGGTCAACCAGGGCGACGCGGCCATAGCCTTCACCGCGGCCCAGCAGAAGTGGCACGAGGGCATGGCCCAGATGCAGAGCGCGCTGGCCGTCGCGCAGCAACGGCTCAACGACATCCACGAGAACTACCTGCTCGGCGACAAGCGCGGTGCGTCACTTTTCGGCGGCACCGTTTGATCTCAACAATCCGAACCGCGATTCGGGCCAGCCGTCGGGGCTGGACTCGGTCCAGGAGCCTCTCGGAAGGACGGGTGCCTCCGTGACCACAACCGATACTATCGCCGTCAGTAGAGACTTTGTCGAGCGAGAGCACTCCTGGCTTGTCGAGGCCGAGAGGAGTATTGATTCCTTCAACGATGAAACACCTTTGTTCAGTGCGGTGACGATCGATGACGGCAATGACTGTTTTGGTCTCCGACTCAAGGATATGTTCGATAATCTTCGGGGCAAGATTAACGAAGCGTTGGCCAGTCAGCAGAGTGCCATAGGTAACCTGTCCTGGGCCTTGCGAGACATGCTTGCAACGTGGGATTCGGTTGAGGAGGAGAATAAAAAAATGGCTGACTTCTATGGCTGGTACGTAAGTGGAACGAAGCCGGACACGACGGATTCGGAGTAGTTGTCGTGGGAAAGGTAATTGGCGCCTGATGGTGGGGATGGAATCGGAGAAATGGCGAACGAGACTACGGATCCCGTCAACGTCAGCTCTTTGAATTGGGAAAAGGCGTTGACCCGTATCCTTGGGATTGAGAATGTGACCAAGCGCGATGTGGTCTGCGACTCCAAGTGGCTGGAATTCGACTCCATCACCGACGTCTGCAATGTGAAATCGGTGCCGGACGCGAAGGACGGAAAATACTACTTCTGCCTCTACGGTGGCGAGAGCCCAGAGGCGACCGCCGTTGCGGTCGTGATGCTTTCCGAATACTACCAGGTGACGATCAACAAGAAGTATCTGGACGGAGCGAAGAAGGATTACGACTCGTTTCTCGCTCCGCTGGCCAGTCCCGATATCCTCAGGCATCCGCCAAAGATGGACAGCGACTATGCGAACCGGGCGTTCTATCGCTTTTCCGCGCTTGGGGAACTCAGCCAGGGGCTTGTGGACGAGATCTCGCAGTTGATAGCGGGCATCGATACCTCAGCGAGTGGGTTCTCCGGTTCGTCCGCTGAGGCGTTCGTCAATGATTTGAAAGCAATCCAACTCGCGTTCAAGGGAATCGCGTACAACACCGTGGGGATGGAGTGCGCTGACACGAGTGGGCAGCCTGGGGGAGACCTGGCCGTCTGGCTGGCAACGCTGGGAGACGCGCAGACCGTTTTCTGTGACACGATGCACTCTGCTTGGATAAAATGGCGTAGACATGTGTGGCGAAAGCCGCAGACGATTATGAATGAAATTTTGAAATCTGTCGACAGCCAACTTCGGGCGAAATTGAAGGCCGAGGATACCGATTGGCATGTCTCAATTACCCTGCCGCACCTTTCGTCGAAGATAGCGGCCAAGACCATCACTGTGAACATCGCAACCGGAAGCGGTTGGGGTAAAATCGACCAATATGCGAAACAAGTATGGACAACGGCGATCGAGGATATTCTTGACAATGCCGCGCGCGTGGCGACCGAGGCGCTCCAGAACACCTTCACCGCCGTGCATGACGCGGTTACCGACACGAAGACCGGTGTCCGCACGTCGCGTGGGCCCTACCGGCCGAAATCCACAACGGGCGGCAGTGAGGACAAGGATGATAACGAATCGTCTGAGACTGAACTGACGAAGGCCCTCGACAAGCTCTTGAACTCCAATAAGGATCGGACTGCGGGCGACGATGATGACTTGCCTGACTATCCGACCGTACCTGACGATTATGGCGATGATGACTTGCCTGGCGGTCCGACCGTACCTGACTATGATGATGACTCGTCTGGTGACTCGGCACTGGACAGTTTTTTCGGTGGTGCTGCGGACGACGATAGCAGTTATGACAGCCGCTTCAGCGGATCGAACCTCGGTTTCACCGATGGCAATTCGGGTCATTCCGGAGTTGGGACTCTGGGGTTCGGCTCCTGGGCCACTGGCGGCGACGAATCGAGCGTTTCCACCTCGCGGTCCAACCTCGGATCATATCTTGACTCAGACGATGACGAAGATGAGTCGGTGGCGGCCTCGCTCTATCCCACCGCGGTTTCCACGGACGCCACCGAAGCGTTCGGGGATCTGACCGGGATTTCCGGGATGGACAGCAACTCCTATTCGCCTGACAGCACAGGGAGCGCCGAGGACCTTGGTACCGCGCCTGGCATGACGCCTGGCACCACATCCGGCACCACGACCAGCGCGAGCGGGTACAACGGCATGCCGATGTCTCCCATGATGGGCGGTATGGGCGGCATGGGAGCGGGCCAGCAGGAGAAGGAGCGCGAACGCACCACCTGGCTGGCTGAGGACGAGGACGTGTGGGGCACCGACCCCGAGTGCGCGCCGGCCGTGCTCGGACGGTTCGACGACGGGCCATCGACGACTGAGTCGACCCGGCCGACCCAGCAGCCGTCCAGGCGTCCGCAACCAGGTCAGACGCCCACCCGACACCAGGTGCGCGGACGTGGCTGACCAGCATTCGCAGATGACCTTCGCACCGGGTAGAAGAGGAACATCGTGACCACGCCACTCCATAACAGTCTCGAAGAGGCCTACGCGGACTTGGCCCGCCAGCACCATGCGCTGAGCGATATGCAGCGCCGAATGGCCGAGACTGGTGCGGTGGCAACGTCGAAGAACCGCGCCATCTCGGTGAGACTCGATGGTCAGGGCAATGTCATCGAGGTCAAATTCCTGACCGGTGGGTACCGCAGTATGGCCCCGGCGGAACTGGGCGCGCTGCTGGTCGACACAATCGCCGAGGCGCGGGCCGAATTGACTGGCCAGATTGCTGACATCCTTGGCCAGGTGATGCCGGGAAGTGCGGTTCTGGACGCGCTGAACGGTAATTTTGATATGGACTCCATGATGGACGAGGTCATCGCCGAGGCCGTCGATACCCAAACCTTCTTTGACCCTGGGGCCGTGCCCGACGGACCAGGGGCCTCTCGCCAGGGAGCGACACGATGAACAGCAGGATCGCGGCGAACACCGACGAACTGCGCAAGTCCGTGTTCGACGACTACCTTGCCAGGGTCAAGGATGCCGCAGCCGGTCTGGCGGCGGTACTCGATGCGAATTCGACCGCGGTTCCAAAGGTCAGGTGCAGCACCGACAAGGATATCAGCGATCTACTCACAGAAATACGGCCCATAGGCGAGAAGGTCATGAAGGGCTTGGAAGGCATTACCGCCAATGGGGCGAACGGCGTCCTGGGTCTCGCGGATATGTTCGACAAGCTGGAGGAGGCGAATGAGAAGCTGGGCTACGACGACGATATTGTCAAGAAACACACGTCGGTAGTTTGATGACATACTAATCGCGGCGACAACAGCGGGCGGCACGGATGGCGATCGAGATCCCTGACGGCATGGCCTATTTCCTCCGATTTATCTCGGGGGAGGATTATCCAGCGACCGATGAGGACAAGTTATTCGAGATCGCCAAGGCCTATGAGGTGGCTGCCAAGCAACTCGAGGAAGCTGGGCCGCTGCTGGCGACGGCCGTCAACTGGCTCAGTGCGAACGTATCTGGTGAGTCCGACAAGGCGCTCGTCGAGGCGTTGCGGACGAGGGTTCTTGCCGAGGATGGATATCTGTCGATCGCGGTAACCTCAATGCGAGGTGATGGGAAGCTCTTGCATTCCCTCGCGGTTCAGGTGCAATATACCAAGATCGTAATATATCTCACGCTGGTAGATGTCCTCAACGAGTTGCGCGCCGGGCTCGGCTTCGCCTCCATAAGCCCACTCGCGCTCCTTGCGGCGGCAAGCAGGCTGGTGATAGCGAGAAAGACTATCAAGGCAGCGCGCAGCACCCTGAAGAGGGTCATTTTCAGGGTGGCAACGGGTTTAGCCCACAGTATCCAGGGGCAACTACTGATCGACACAGCAGCTCAACTCTATCAGATGGCCGACGGCACCAGAGAGAGCTTCGACTGGAAACAGACCAGGCAGGCGGCGGCGATCGGAACGGTGAGCGGCGGGGTGTCCCTGTTGCTCGGTGCTGGTGGCAGCCAGCTCAACAAATCGATTATCAAAGCAATCGGACAAGACGGCAGTAACCTTGCCAAGCACCTCGTCAACGATGGCATCCATATCGGGACCGAAAGCGCCGGGGAATACCTGGGTGAAGGTGCGTACAACCTCGCCGCAGGCAACGGGTGGGACGTCAGCGGTTGGGCTGCGGCCTCTGGCCTGGTCACCGGCGGCGCGAATGTGGGGGGAGCCCATCTTCGCGGGCGTTATCTCGACGGCATTTCGCCACTGGCGGAAGTGGGAGAACAGCTGGGATGGAATTCCTCCGAGACTGAGCTGAGCGAGGTGTCGGATACGTCGTCGGAATCGTCTTTCCCAGAATCGTCTTTCACGGAGTCGGACGACTCTGGGGATGAGGAGTCGAGCAGTGGGCGGGTGGACGAGGACACTGCCCGGCCGAGCGAGGTATCGGACACGTTCGCGGAAGCGTTGTCCCTGGAATCGGATGAGGAGTCGAACAGCGGCATCAGATCGGTCACGGTGGCGAACCCCTTGGGGGTGCTGGATTCGTCCAGCAGAAATTCGACCATTTCGAGTGTGACAACGCCGACAAGCGCTGCGGCGAATCGCGTCTCCCCGGTCGAGACGGCCGCCAGGACCGAAAGCAATGCCCGCTCGACCATGTCCACTTCCCCCGACAATCCAGTCCCACATGCGGTGGGCCATGCGGTGGAGCATGCGGTGGTCGAGGTGGCGTCCGGCGAACTGGGCCTTTGGGCAACCCCCAGCGGAACAGAGTCCATGGTCGACGTCGACGGTGGCGAGACCCTCGACAACTCACACACCCTCGACAGCTCACACACGCCCGTTGGGTGGACGGAGCCTGCCCAAGCGGTGACGCTTCCTTCGCCTGTGGGACTGTCCGCTGACGGGCAGACCGTCGATACTTCCCTAGCCCCCAGACCGATCGATGCGGCCGGTGTGGAACCCGCGGCGGTGTCGGCTGTGGAGATTCGCCAGCGTCATGATCTTGGGCGGTATCTGCTCGATTATGACGCTGGGGCGGCGGATCTTCGGTCGGTGTTGGGGCGGTTGCCAGGCGGGGGGACGACGGTGGGGGGGGCGGCTGTCGACTGTGTGCTGCGGCTGGTGGGTTTGGTTCGGGGGCTGTATCGCCGGACGGGACCTGTCGATGATGGTGTGTTGGGTCGGGGGCCGGAGGAACTCCTTGCCACGGTGGTCGGTGGTGGGTTTCGGGTGGCGTCTGATCTCGATGGGGTGGTCGATCGATTGCGGGCGCTCGGTCCTGGTTCGATGGCCCTGGTGGTCAGTGGTCGTCCGGGGCGGGCCAGCCATGGGTGGGCCTTGCGTGTCGGGGCTGATGGTGCGGTCGAGGTGGTGAATCCGCAGGCGGGTGGAGAGACTGCTGTCCATCGGTATGACGCCAGTTTGGAGCTGGGGGTCAGATTCGCTGGGATGCCGGTGTCGAATGCCCGGCATATCCTGGTGGGTCCCGACGGGCGGGCCGTGGACGAGGTGACCTCCCTGGGAGTGGGGGCGGCTTCCACGGTGGACGCGCTGACCGATCCATCTGGACGGCGAGCGGGGATCATTGATGATCCCCGCTCGGGGACAGACGATCCCAACACCGACGGCGCCGTCCCGGCCGTGGCCGAGGTTACCGCCCAGACACCGCAGGCTGCTGATGACGAGTCGAATCTTGGCGAGGACGGCGTGACGATCGTTGAGAGTCCAGCGTCCACGGAGGTGGGAGCGGGCGCGCCCCGGCGTTGGAGGTATGCGGATGTCATCGACCTCGACGCCATCAAAGCGCATACCCGTGAGCCGTTTCTGTTTCAGGACGGCCGCGTCACCCCACAGGGGCTGCTGCGGTATCGCCGCAGCTATGCAACTGAGCGGCCGATGCAGACCCTGCGGCACATCTGTATCAGACTGGCCAACTGCATTCATTTTCTCCACGAGGCGGCAGAGACGAACGTCGCGGCCTCCCAGGCGGTTCAGGACACGGACGTCGTCATGGCCGAGGCGGGCCACCAGGACCAGGGCCAAGAGCAGGGCCAAGAGCAGGGCCAAGAGCAGGGCCAAGAGCAGGGCCAAGAGCAGGGCCAGGACCAGGGCCAGGACCAGACTGAGGAACAAGACCAGGACCAGGAACGTCACGCGGAACTGGTGCAGGGGGACTCGACGAAGCCGGGACCGAGAAAGGGGAAACGATCGGGGCCGAAAGCGGAGGTCGAGGTACAGGGCATGATGATCAATAACCGGTTGGTCTTCGCCACCAACTACAACCGGTCGATCACCCTGCTTTCGGATGTCCTGCAACCCGCTCACGAGCCCGCAGGCGCCGAAGAGAACCAGTCGCAGACAATGACGTTGAGGGAGTTGTTGCTTGACGAACGGATAAGACCTTCTGGCGACGACAGAAGGACTGCTCGTCTACCGCTGGTCGACCGCAGAGAGACGGCGTTCCGAGAGAGACGCGCGTTGTCCAAGATACGGCAGGTTTTTCTGTTGACCCGAGAGGACGCGACCGCCGACGTGCTTCTGCAGAACGGCCACATACACCAGGTGGACCTGGCGTATGAAAGTAGCGAACGACTGCACGAATTACTCACGGCTGACGGACACCAAAATGCCATCATCCTGCTCAAGTACTCAACTGGCAGGGGAGCCAACCCAGACGGCGGCACCTCGATGCATGCCGAGCAGAAGTTGCTGCTCGCGCTGCACCTGGCGGAGTTGACTCACGAGGAGTCTGGGCACGTCCTGATACGTGGTCAGAAGCGTCCCTGCGCCGCCTGCTGGGCTGCCCTTGCGCACTATCGGGAGAGAGGTTTCGACCTGGTCTTCAATGAGAACTACGGTGCGTTTTATCAGGAATCCGCGGAGACAATCGCCAGATATTCGGAGCACATTCTTCAACACCCGGCCGCGAATGGTCCAGGGGATGGGGGTACCGACTTCGTTTCGAGCGCCATCGCCAGCAGGGCACAGGAGCAGCCCATGTACATCTCGGCGTACTCCGAGGACAGGCCTGGTGCAGACGCGCAACAGATGCATGGTGCGCAGCGTGGGATCGATGCAAACCTTCACATCAGCAAGAAAACTGGCAGGTCTGGGTACCGGTTCGATGAAGGCACGGGTTTCTATGAGACGGCGTCTGACAGCGACGGAGAAGAGGCGGAGGGTGGCGATCTGACCCACACGCTGGAGCAGTTGGATCTTTCGGCTGTCGGGATGGGGCCGGTGACGGCTTCGAATCCACCGGCCACCACGGCTCCTCGGGGCATCAAGCGTTCCAGGCCACCATCAGCGTTGACCGAGGAACAGACGGCAAGACTACGGGAGCTCATGTCTGAGCCGGTCAGAGCTGCCTGGGAGGCGCGTGGGCGAGGCGAGAGGTCTGCGGGGTCCGTCACAACAGACGCCATGAATAATTACATAAGTGAGCTGATAACTGGTGGCGAGGTCTCGCAGGCAGCTATTGCCGACTATCTGCATGTCAGCCAGGCGGCCATCAGTAAGAAGGTGCATCGGACATCCGCTCAAACGGGCGGCACAAGCCGACTTGGTGGGCCGCTGACAGACCATAACAGAATGATGCTGCAATCTGCCCTGATGGCACAATTCGGAATGCAGGCCGGCGGGACACACCGCTGGGAAGACCTTGGACCTGGCGTGCAGCAGCTGGTGATACAACTCGTCAGGCAAGATGGGATCTCGGTCAATGAGATCGCTCAGGAGGTTGGAATCCCCGAACGCACGCTACGCCGGAAGGTGAACAATGCCCCGGCACCGTGATCGAAGGCATCTCCGATGTCCCCCTGCCCGGTCCCCGCAAGATCGGCGATTGTCGTACGCTTGGGTCCGCTCGAGCTGGTCAGCTGGTCAAGCGGATACCCGTACAATTCCCGCTACGCCCGCGAGGACACGATGATGCCATTGACCGTTTGTCCTGATATGGGTGCCCTGGGAATAGTTTGGGGTGCCCGTGTGGGTGCTGCTGAAACCGCCGTACTGCGGATCGACGCCCCTGGCCTGGCCGCCGTGATCCGAACCGCTGACGAGGAGTCGACGGCCTGGGAACCCGCCGCGCTCGCGCTTCCCGCCGAATCGGATCGGGTCGCCGTGCTGGTCACACCGCAGGCCTCCACCAACCAGGAGCTCGCGGACGCTCTGCTGGAACTGACGACAACGCTGCTGGGTGCGACCGAAGTGGGCGTGCGGGTGCTCCCTCTCGGAACCGTCGGGTCGACGGTGGAGATCGACCGGTGGGCCAGGTCACTGGCTGCCGAGGCGGGCAGGGAGATCGTCGTCCCGCATGGCCGAATCCTCCTGACCCCGGACGGTTCACCGGCGGTGCTCGACCCGGCTGGGAAACCTGGAACGTGGGCGGTATGGCGGCCCGGCGTGTCCGAGGCGATCGTCGAAGCCGCGCCGCCCGCCGCCGAGGCCCCTTCCGAGCCAGTACCGGCTGCCGTGGCCCCGATCAGGCTCAGGCCGGTCGGCCCAGCGCGACCCCGCAGACCGAGTGAGGTGTCAGCTGACCTGGTCGTGTTTCTCGCCCGCACCTGGCCAGTACCGCCAGCTGCCGACCTCGCACCAAGCCTCGCTCCGAGCCTCGCTCCGAGCCTCGCACCAAGCCTCGCTCCGAGCCTCGCACCAAGCCTCGCACCAAGCCTCGCACCAAGCCTCGCACCAAGCCTCGCTCCGAGCCTCGCACCGACCGTCCCTGTGCGGGGGGCCACCAGCACGCAGGCCGCGATCTGGATCGGGCCGGGCACCCGGATTCCACACCGGTCGACGCTGCGGGCCGCCCTTGGCCAGCGCTACGACGTCTACGGGCGCTTTGCCGCCCGGCTGGTGGCCGAGCAACCCGGACTTCGGATCGGACGGGACCGCGAGGACTTGCTCGCCGCGCTCACTGCCGTCCGGGCGTATTGCGTTGACGAACGGGACTTCATCAATGCGACCCTACGGGCGTGCTCGGATGAGTCGGCCGCTGCGCGCGTGACGACTCTGGCCACGTGGATGGTGCGGGGCCTGGGGTCGTGCCCGTCAACGATCGGGCCGCTGTTCCGGCCCGGCCGCACCCCGATTGAGCTACTTGAGGTGTACCAGCCGGGAATGGTCCTCGCCGAGCCAGGATTCCTCGACGCCGAACTGGAACACGTTCCCCGGGACGGCGCTACGGTCGAGTACCTCATCTGGTCGCTGACCGCGCGGCGCCTCGATCGGTTGACCGACGACACGAACTATCCGATGCGCGCCGCGATTGCGCTCTTCCCGCCGAACAGCCGGTTTGAGGTACTCGCCGTCGAGCGGCCCGGACCCGAAACCAACCCGGGAACCAGGGCCGCGCGGTGGCGGGTGTTGCTGCGTCAAATGCTGCCCTCGGACCCGTCAGGCGGGGACGCCGCAACACGGGTCCTCGGCTGGCTGCGCTCGGCGACCGAAGCTGATCCAGCAACCGAAGAAATCGGGCGGGCCAGTGGTTTGCCGGGTGCGGTCGACCTGTGGGCGTTCGGGGCGGACCAGACACCCGAGGCCGACGCGCCCAGCCACGTCGCACCGGGAGTCGCGGCCTTGTGCTCGAAGTCCGCGCCCGGCCTCGACCGTGACGGGTCACGGTACGACCCGCCTCCCCCGCCACGTTCAGATCGGGCCGGTGCACCCCCAACCCGAGGAAGCCATCGATGAGTTTTGAAGTGATGACCGTATCGGCCACCGACCCGGGATGTCCGTCGACCATTGCCGAGGCACTGGGCCTCGCCAGGCCGGAGACCACAATCATGCTGCCGCCCGGGCGGTACCGGGAATCGCTGGTCCTCCGCGAGGACGTGACCGTCCAGGCGGAAGAGGGGCCGGGCAGCGTCCTCCTCGAATATCCGGACGGGGTCGTGGTGTTTGCCGGACGGGGCACCCCGACCCTGCGCGATCTGACCCTTCGGGGCGGGACGGCCACGTTCCCGGCCGTGCAAGTCGCGGCCGCGCTGCGGTTGGAGCGGTGCGACCTCGTCGGCGACGGCATCGCAGCGCTCCACCTGCGCGGCGGCACCCTGGAGATGACCGGCGGCACCGTGCGCAACGGCGCTGGCGCCGGTCTGCTCGCCGAGGGCACCGCCACCGGAGTGGCGAGCGGGGTCACGATCCAGCAGATCGGCACCTCAGCCGTTGTCCTGGTCGGAGGAGCCGATCCGGTGCTCCGCGACTGCGATATTTCCGACGTCGGCGTAGCCGGAATCCTGTGTCGAGGCGGAGCGGGGTGGGTCGAACAGTGCGTCATCAGTGCCGTTCGCGGGCCGGCCATTCTGGTGGAGCAGGCCGGCCGGCTCGTGGTCTCGGAAACGGAGGTCCGGGACACGGCAGGGGTTGGCTTCATGGCGACTGGGGGAACGCCCCGACTGGGCCGCTGCGAGATCGCCCGGACCGGCGGGCACGGGATCGTGCTGTCCGGATCGTCCCAGGCCGCGATCGACGAATGCGTGGTCTCCGGCTCCGGCGGACACGGCCTGCTGACCATGGGCCAAGCCAAAGGCATCATCACCGGTACCACGGTCAGCGGCTCGACCGCGTCCGCCATCGCGATCGGGGAGGAGAGCGCCCCGGACTTGGCGGACGTGACAGTCACCGACGTCGTTGACACCGGGGTGATCTATTGCGGGTGTGGTGGAGGCACGGCCGAGCGGCTGTCGGTGCGCGGCGCTCGAGTCGGGATGAGTATTGCCGACAACTCCGCGCCAGCGTTCCGGGACCTGAGAATCGACGACTGTGAACGGCATGCCGTGGTGGTCCGGGACTCCGGAGCCGGGCGGGTTGACGGCGGAACGCTCGCGGGTGGGCGGGGCGACGCCACCGTCGCCGTAACCGGCAGCGGCGTCGCGCACCTCACCGGCGTCCGGATTACCGGGGGGAACCCCGCGATACGGATCGCCTCGACCGGGCGGGCGACTGTGGACTTGGGCGAGATCGGCGAGGGCGAGGGAGCGGGCATCCTCGTCGAGGGCGACGCCCGCGCGATAGTCAAGCGTATCAGGATCCATGATCGCACCGGTCAGGGCATCCGATTCGCCGCCCGCTCCACAGGCAGCATCACCGACTGTGATCTTTTCGCCAACATCGGCGGCGTCGTCGTCGAGACGACCAGCCCCGTGACCGTCACCGGGGTCGATCCTGCGCTGGTCACCGGGACTGTGGACAACCTGGGTCCGATCCGGCTGGCGCAGCCTGGGTCCGATCCGGCGCCGGCGTCTCGCGTCGTCGAGATGCCCGATCCGGAATCCGCGTCGAGCGACGATCCGGTCGGGCCGCTACTTGCCGAGCTCAATGCGATGATCGGTCTAGCGAAGGTCAAAAAAGAGGTTGCCACCATGATCGGCCTGCAGCGGGTGGCCCAGCGCCGGGCCGCAGCCGGCCTGCCGGCACCCCCCATGTCCCGGCACGTGATCTTCGCGGGGGCGCCGGGGACGGGCAAGACTACGGTGGCTCGCCTGTACGGTCGGACTCTCGCCGCCCTTGGCGCGATCAAGACCGGTCAGCTCGTCGAGGTCTCCCGCGCAGACTTCGTCGCGGAGCATGTTGGGGGTACCGCGGTCAAGACCACCGAGAGGTTCAGGGAGGCCATCGGCGGGGTGCTGTTCATCGACGAGGCGTACACCCTGGCACCGGCTGGTGGCGGCGGGGCCGACTTCGGGCGGGAGGCGATCGACACTCTGGTCAAGCTCATGGAGGATCACCGGGACGAGGTCGTCGTGATCGCGGCCGGGTATACCGCCCAGATGCGTTCGTTTCTGGCTGGCAATCCCGGGCTGGCCTCACGGTTCGCCAAGACCATCGAGTTCGCGAGCTACTCCTCCGCCGAACTGGCCACCATCGTGGACCGGCTCGCACGCAGCCACCACTACCTGCTGGAGTACGAGACGCAGCAGGCCCTCGTCGCTCACTTCGACCGGATGCCACGCGATGAGACCTTTGGCAATGCCAGGGTGGCTCGCCAGCTGTTCGAGGAGATGATCGGCCGCCAGGCGTACCGGCTCGCTCAAACCTCGGAACTCAGCGAGGCGTCCCTGGCCCAACTGCTGCCGGAGGACCTGGGCTCGGCCGGGGACAGCTGCGGGGCATCGGAGTGGAGCGGTGAGGTCGAGATCTTGCTGGCCCAGTTGAAATCCATGATCGGCCTGGGTGAGGTCAAGCGGGAGGTCGCCGAGGTGATCGACTTGCTCGCCACAACAAGGACCCGGATTGAGGCGGGTCTCCCCGCCCCCTCGACCACTCGGCACCTGGTCTTCCTGGGACCGCCCGGGACTGGCAAGACCACCGTGGCCCGACTCTACGGGCGGATCCTCGCCGCACTCGGCGTGCTGCGGTCCGGGCAGTTGGTCGAGGTGGCCCGGCCGGATCTGGTGGGGGAGTACATAGGACAGACCGCCCAGCGAACCAGGGAGGTCTTCGAGCGGGCTAGGGGTGGAGTGCTGTTCATCGATGAGGCGTACACCCTCTCTCCTCGCGGCACGCGCGGAGACTTCGGGCGGGAGGCGATCGACACTCTGGTCAAGCTCATGGAGGATCACCGGGATGAGGTGGTGGTGATCGCAGCGGGCTACACCGAGGAGATGATCGAATTCCTCGCGACCAACGCGGGGCTTGCGTCGCGTTTCTCGCGAAACATCCACTTCGAGCACTACGCCGATGACGAACTCGTGGCGATCTTCGAGGTTTTTGCCCGCTCCTCGGGGTACGAGTGTCGGGGCGACGCTCTCGCCGCGCTGCGCCAACGGTTCGCCGCAACACCCCGGAACGCGACGTTTGGCAACGGCCGGTTCGCGCGGAAGCTACTCGACGAGGCTGTCACCAGGCAGGCCGGCCGTCTGCGCTCCCTTCCGGACACCCCGTCAGTCGAGGATCTGCGGATGCTACAGGTCGAGGACGTCGCAGCAAGTGGATCAGCTCCCCGCGCAGGATCGCAACGTTGACGGCCGGAGCCACCCAAGGTGTCAGAAGGCAATCGTGCGCACCCCGGCGAGTACCAGTTCGGCCGCCGCCTCCAGGGTCAACGATCCGGCATCGACGGCCCGTCTGAAGCTGGCGGATGCGCTGATTCGTCGTTGTTCCGGGTCTGGTCCGTAGACCGCCCGACCGCCGTCGATTGGGATGATCTCGACCCCGTTCGTCCGCCACTCGAGGAGTCGAGGGTCGGCTTCGGCCACCGCAGTGGCATAGCGCGCTCCAGGTGCGTGACCCCGGCCGGCCAGTACACAATCGGTAGCCTCGGCGTCAATAATGCCGGCCACCACGAGCCAGGCCAACATCGCAGCGGCGAACGGCTCGGCCTCCTGAGCGGTCGCCTCGATGTCGGCGATGATCTGGAAGTGGCTGCTGCCCACTGGCGGTTGCTCCTGCATGTTCGCGACGTTCAAGGCGGCGCCAGCGGAGTGTAGACGGCCGTCATACCAGGCGCGCTCGCTCGCGCCACGGGGTCGACGGCGGCCTCGGGAGTCCCCGACGCTTCGCACCAGCACCAGCCTGATCGACTGCGGATAGCCCGCGCCGCGACGGGTACCGACCACCGTCGTACGCACTGTGACGGTCCTTGTCGAAGGCCCATTCACTTCAACGCGACATGATAGCAATTTGATCTTGCCGGGATGCACCTCGCTCCCGGCATCGTGGTTCCCGGTTCCGGCCGTCTGGCGATATGGTTGCGTCGTGGCAGAGTTTCGGACGGTCACCGTGCCAGTCGTCGTCGAGTGCGACGAGGACGGCGTGTGGTGTGCCCACGCGCAGTTGCGGCCCGGTCTTGGCGCCCACGGCGAGGGGGCCACCGAAGGTGAGGCGCTCAACGACCTCCGCGAGGCGCTGACAGGTCTCATCGAGGAGTTCGGCGTTCCCCGGGAGATGTCCGTCACCGTGGCGGCCTGATGCCACCGCTCCCATCCGTCCCCGGCGCCCGGATCGTCCGGGCACTGGAGCGACACGGTTTCAAAGTCGCCAGGGTCAGCGGCAGCCACCACATCATGCGTCACCCCGACGGACGCGGCACCACGGTCCCAGTGCACGGCAACCGGGATGTCGCGAAGGGCACCCTGCGGGGCATCCTCAGCGACGTTGGCATGACTGTCGACCAACTGGCCCCATACCTCGGTGTTTCACGGTCTTGATGTAATATGTCTCATGTAGACAAGTAAGAGTGCCCTCCATCTGGGAAAATCTAGGTAGTGAAGCCAGATCAAACCCAACACCGGAAGGCACTTGCGGAAGCATCCTCGCCGAGTTCGAGACCTACACCGTCCTTCCCGATCCCGAAGGCAACGAGCTCTGCCTCAACGATGACTGAGCGGCGCCGACGTCGCACCGGTTGCCGGGGGAGGATCTGGCGTCGTTCGCTGGGGCCGCCGTCATGATCGCGTACGCCCTTCCCGTCAGCGGCGGTCGTCAGACGGTGCGGATGACCAGTCCTGGTTTGGCTGCTGCCGCAGAGGATCCCTGCGGCCTTGGCCACCTCAACGCCGACCGGGATCCTCGTGCTTCGCCACGAGAACGCCGTCCTGCGACGGGCAAACCCGCGCTCGAAGCTCGACTGGGCCACCGGGCTGGTACCTCCACGATCCGCCGGATCCTCAAACGCTGCGGCGTCCCGCCGGCCCCGGTCCGTCGCGACGACATGAGCTGGCGGCAGTCTCTGCGCACGCAAGCTCCGCAGACTCTACGTATTTTTCGTGATCGAGGTCGGCAGCCGATACACGCACCTCCTCGGCATCACTGCCAACCCGGACGGGGCATGGACCACCCAGCAAACCAGCAATTTCCAACTTGAGCTGGGCGGAATGTATGTGAGGGGTCCCGGTGCCCCAAATAGGCGAGTGATATTCGCTTCCGGCATACCCGCCGTTCGATCTCCCGTCTGACGAGCCATGCAGGATCCTGCACAGTCCCGAGAACCTGGAGTGTGACATGAGCTTGCAGAGGGCAATCGACCGGCGCGGCCTCCTCCGGGGTGGGGTGGCCGTCGCGGCTGGCGCTGTGACCGCGCCCATCGCTGGCGACTGGTGGTTCGGCCCCCA
>JAFGOK010000239.1 GCA_016926535.1 Micromonosporaceae bacterium
AGCGCTTCGGCCAGCGCTTCGGCCAGCGCTTCGGCCAGCGCTTCGGCCAGCGCGTCGAGCAGCCCGTCCTCTTCCGGGAAGCCGGCCGCCTGCACTGCGACGTACCGCACGGTCAACAGCTGGGGCGGCGGATTCCAGGGCGAGGTCACCGTGACCAACACGAGTTCTGCCGCCCTCAGTGGCTGGACCGTTGCACTGACCCTGGCCAGCGGGCAGACCATCGCCAACGTCTGGAACGGCGTCAACACCGGCACCAGCGGCACGATCAGCGTCCGCAATGCCGCGTACAACGGCTCGCTGGGCGCCGATGCCTCAACCACCTTCGGCTTCCTGGTCAACGGCAGCAGCAGCGCCGCGCCTGGCAGCCCCTCATGCACCAGCCCGTGACCGACAATCTGGATCAGTCCTTCATGTCGGACCCGCTGAGGTCTTGCGATTCTGGTGAAGAGACTGATTCGTCCGGTTTGGGTCGTGACACGTCTGGCTGAGGTTTGCGTGTCACGCACGGATCGATGCCCAGACATGACGGAAGCATCGATGTCGATAAACCGATTCAGGTCACTTCGTCGATGCTTCCGTCGGCTGCGGTACTGCCGGTGGCAGGCGACACGTCAGTGCTCCCGAATTGTCCGTCCGGTCCCTGCCAAGTCAAGTGAGACAAGTTCTTGACTGTGGTATCTGATGTTGGTGGTTGGTTGCGGCCGTGACGATCGCCGGGCTGGTCGGGCTGGTCGGTGGTCGGGGCGATCGGTGCCGCATGGGCCTGCGGCCCACACGGCCTCGGAGTGTTCTGGTCGCCCTGGGCGTTGGGGTGCGCCTGACCGGGACCACCAGGACCAGCGCGGTCTACCAGACCCGGTGGCGCACCGCCGCTGCGGCGGGCCAGCCGGCGGGCCAGGCTCTGGTACATCGTCGTGGCCCCGATCCTGGCGATACTGTGCCTGCCACTGGCTGCCGCGGTGCGCCCATTTGACACCGAGTCGGTCTGCCCCTTCTACTACCCGGAGTGCTCCGGGGATGTGACCATCCTGGTGCTGGCCAATGGCGTGCTGGCTTTCCCCGTAGCCGTGCTGCTCGGGCTGATCACCCTCCTGGCGGAGGGCGGCCGGTCCGCGTGGCGCCGGCGGATCGACAGACGGTGATCGAATGTATCCGGATCAAGAGAGACGATCATGACCGGTACCGCAGTGGCACTGCACGCGACGGTGCTGGTCGGGGTGCTGGTGGGCATCCCGGTCACCTGGCGAGCCCTGGGTCGCGACCCGGACCGCCGGTCGGTTGGCGGCTCTGCGAGCGGCTCGCCTCGGTGGTACCACCGACCCGGCTGGTGGCTGGCATGGGTGATCGCGGCGGTGTTCTGCAACCAGGTGCTGTTCACGGTGTACGCGCTGCGGGTCCGCCATGGCGACCTGTCCGACCTGGCACGCTCGGTGCCGAGCGGATGGTTTGAGCTGGCCGACAACCGGTTCATGACCGCGCTGGCGGCCCACGTGCCAGCGCCACACCTGCTGTCGGTCACCGCGCTGCGGATTCCGTCGCTGCTGGAACTCCCGTTCGGACTGCTGGCCTACCTCACCGTGGTGAACTGGCTCGATCCCCGCCGGTACCGGAGGCTGGCGACTCCGGCCGTGCTCGCCCTGGCCTGCGGGGCGTACACGGTCACGTTCTGCCTGATCGAGTGGGCGCTGCCCACCCCGTACACCCGCCAGGACCTTGCCCTGCGAGCGATCTCGGGCGTGCTGTGCGCGCTCGCCCTGCCCTGGCTCGGACGCCACCGCTCTGCGCCGCCGGGTGTTGGCGCACCCCGCTCCCCGGCGGAGCTGCTGGCCTTCGCCACTTCCACCGCAGCCCTCGGCTACCTGGTACTGGCCATCTACGACACCGCGATGCTCTACAGCCTCGGCCGCCTCGGCGACCATCTGCCCGGCGCCGGTGCGGCTATCGGGATCCTGGCAGTCAGCCGCCTGGCCTCCGGCCACCTGCGACGTCTGCCTCGCCGATCCGATGGCGACCCGGCCGGCGCGGGGGTGGACACGCTGAGCACCGCACTGTCCTGGTGGCTGGCGCTCTTCCTGATCCCAGCGCTGGCCATCCGCTACGAGCTGGGATTCGGTTCCTGGCTGATCGCTGCGGGCGCCGGAACCCTGGTCATCGCGGCCGCTGCGACCGCGGCCCTGCGGGAGGTCGCCGCAAGGCTGGCAACGGTCCACCATCTGTCGCAACGGGCCTGGCTGGGGCAGCTGGCCGTTGCAGGGTTCCTCGGCCTGGCCTCAGCCGGCATCGGACTGGCTTCCCCCGCGGCGTACCCGGAAACCAGGCTCCTGCGTGCCGCCGCGCTGTTCACCGTGACCACGACCGCGGTGTGCGCCTGGTGGGACCGGCGACAACGTGCCTCAACGGCCCCACCTGGCTTCCGAGTGTCCTTTCAGGAGGTTTCAAAGGCGCCCAGATCAGGAGCTGACCCGTTGTAGAGCAGTCCGACGTTGATTCCCTTGTTGATCAAGGTGCTGCCGGAGGTGAGGCATAGGGAGGTCAGCACCGGGAGGCTGCGGTCAGACTGGCGTGACACCTCCCAGCCTGTGGTGGACACGCTGGCGATGTTGTTGCGCAGGATCCAGCGACAGCCGACGGGACCGGCCCTGTCACCGCGGCAGCGCCTCAGCGTTGCCTGTCGTCATCGCTCGCCTCCGCCGGTCGGCTCAGCTCGCCATTCCTTTTCTCTCGCCGCGTCGTCAGCCTCACCAGGTGCTGCTGCGGATCCGGACCCGACTCATGCCACGGTCACGGTCA
>JAFGOK010000005.1 GCA_016926535.1 Micromonosporaceae bacterium
CATTGCGCCAGTCGCTGGATCGGTGGTCATGGCCCGCTCCAACTCGTCGCCCCACTCTGTCATGGCGTCGATCATGGCTGCGTTGAGCAGGGCCTCTTTTGAGCCGAAGTGGTAGCCGATCGAGGCGAGGTTCGTACCAGACGCGGCCACGATGTCCCGGGCGGTGGTTCGTGCATAGCCCCGCTCGTACAGGCAGCGTTTGGCGCCGGCCAGAAGCTGTTCGCGATGACCCATGTCCGCAGCGTACCCGGATGACGAACGTCCGTGTAATACAGGCGTCTTACGCGGAAGTCTTACACGGGTGTCCTATACAAGCGTCCTATACAAATGTATAGGACGCTTGTATAGTCGCCGCATGACCGATCCCTCGCTGAAGCAGGTCCCGGCCGCAGGCACCCTGGAAACCGCACCGCCATCGCCTCCCAGCCCCGCCGGGCGGCTGGTTCACGTTGATGCCCTGCGTGGCTTCGCCCTGCTCGGCATCCTCATCGTCAACATCACCTACTTCGCCACCGCGTACCCGTGGCACGGCGTGGACGACCCGGCCTTTTCCTCTACTCTGGACAAGGGGGTGCGGCTGACAGTCGCGTTGCTGTTCGAGCTGAAGTTCTACCTGCTGTTTTCGTTCCTATTCGGATATAGCTTCACGCTGCAGCTGGACTCGGCGGTCCGCAGCGGCTCGGCGTTCGTCCCCAGGTTTCTGCGCAGGCTGGCCTGCCTCTTCGTCTTGGGGGCTGCCCACGCCGCTCTGCTGTTCCATGGCGACATCCTGACTACCTATGCCGTTCTGGGCCTGATCCTGCTGGCTGCCCGGCGGATGCGCCAGCGGACGGCAGTGATCGTCGCTGTCGTCCTGACCGGATGGGTCGCCGGGTCCCTGGTCCTGGCCGCGATGACCGGCGCAGCTCCGGCAGCTGACCCCGCCGCTGCGCTCACTGCGGGGAGCGACTCCACCGTCGCGCTGCGCGCAGGACCGGCCTCGATCGTCGCAGAGCACCTGCGCTCGATGCCTCAGTTCCTGCTGGGCGTGGCCTCCCTTCAGGGGCCTGCGGCGATGGCGGCGTTCCTGGTCGGGCTGGCCGCGGGCAAGCGCCGCATGCTGGCTCACGGCCTGCGGCGGCCTGCCAGCGGGCTGCGGCTGCTCATGTGGATCGGCTATCCCATCGGGATCGCCGGTTCCGCGGCTTTCGCCGCCGCTGGTGGCACCACCTCCCCGGACCTGCTCGTTCTGGCCGTCGCCGTCCTGACCGCGCCGCTCCTGGCAGCGGCCTACGCCGCCACCCTGCTCCAGGCGTGCGGCACTTCGTGGGGCCGGCGGGTCTGCGGGGTGCTCGCCCCGGCTGGGCGGCTGGCGCTGACCAACTACCTGGGTCAGTCCCTGGCCTGTGCGCTCATCTTCACCGGCTGGGGGTTCGGGCTGGTGGGCCGGGTGTCGCCGCTGGCAGCACTGCTGGTCGCTCTCGCGATCTTTGCGATTCAGCTCCTGCTGAGCGCTTGGTGGCTGACCCGGTACCAGTACGGCCCGGTCGAGTGGGTTCTGCGTGCGGTCACCTACGCGGCCTCGCCGGCCTGGCGCCGCCAACCGGCGACGGCAGCCCGGCGCGATCAGTAGGCCGTCGCCTCGTCCGTCGACGCCCCGCTGGGTGGCTGACTGCGGGACGATCCGGTCGCCGCACGCGCTGCCGGAACTCTTGACGGTGCTGTCGCGTGGCTCGTAGGGTAGGCATGCTCATCTCTGAAACGTTTCATCTCGCGGGGAAGAGCATACCCACCCTCGATGCGCAGCCGGAGCGGGCGGCGCGGACGGAGGCCTCCGATGACTGATCGTGATCCCACCACCCGTGCCCGGGTCGTCGCGGCGCTGCGCAGCCAGCGCATCGAGACCCCCTCCTGGGCCTTCGGGAACTCCGGGACGAGATTCAAGGTGTTCGCGCAGCCTGGAGTGCCGCGCACCCCGCACGAGAAGATCGAGGACGCGGCCACGGTGCACCGGTTCACCGGAGTGGCCCCCAGCGTCGCGCTGCACATCCCGTGGGACGCCGTGGACGACTACCCCGGGCTGGCCGCTTTTGCCGCGGAGCAGGGCGTCGCGCTGGGTACCATCAACTCCAACGTCTTCCAGGACGACGACTACAAGCTCGGCAGCGTCACCAACCCCGATCCCGCCACCCGGCGGAAGGCGATCGGGCACCTCATCGAGTGCGTCGACGTCATGGATGCCACCGGTTCGCGGGATCTGAAACTCTGGTTCTCCGACGGCACCAATTACCCCGGCCAGGACAGCGCGCGGGCCCGCCAGGACCGGCTGGCCGACGCGCTGCGCCAGACCTACGACCGGCTGGGAGAGCACCAGCGGATGCTGCTGGAGTACAAGCTGTTCGAGCCGGCCTTCTACCTGACCGATGTGCCGGACTGGGGGACGGCGTACCTGCACTGCGTCGCCGCCGGCCCGCGGGCGAAGGTGGTCATCGACACCGGGCACCACGCTCCGGGGACCAACATCGAGTTCATCGTCGCAGCGCTGCTGCGAGCAGGCCGGCTGGGGGCCTTCGACTTCAATTCCCGCTTTTACGCCGACGACGACCTCATGGTCGGCTCGGCCGATCCGTTCCAGCTGTTTCGGATCATGTACGAGATCGTGTCGGCCGATGCGCTGGGCCCGGATGCCGGCATCGCGTTCATGCTCGACCAGTGCCACAACATCGAGCCGAAGATCCCCGCAGTGATCCGCTCGATCATGAACGTCCAGGAGGCCACCGCCAAGGCACTGCTGGTTGACGCCGAGGCCCTTGCAGCGGCGCAGCAGGCCGGCGATGTGCTCGGTGCCAACGCCGTGCTGATGGATGCGTACAACACCGACGTGCGCCTGCTGCTGGCGGAGGTCCGCGAGGAGATGGGGCTTGATCCGGATCCGATCGCGGCCTATCGCCGCTCGGGCTACGCCGAACGGATCATCGAGCAGCGCGCGGGCGGCCAGCAGGCCGGTTGGGGGGCGTGAGGGGTGGCCGGAACCCGCCGGGGTGAGGTGGCCGTCGCTGCGGTCGACCTCGGCGCTTCCAGCGGCCGGGTTATGGTCTGCCGGCTGGGCCGGGATGCTCCTTGCGGCGGCCGGACCACACGTGACTCCGGCCGGGACACCCTCGACTTGGTCGAGGTCCACCGCTTCCTCAACCGGCCGGTGCGGGCTGGCGGCACCCTGCACTGGGACATCCTGGCGCTGTACCGGGAGACGCTCGACGGGCTCCAGGCCGCAGGGCCGGTCACCACCATCGGCATCGACTCCTGGGCCGTCGACTATGGGCTCCTTGACGTCGATGGCGCGTTGCTCGGCAACCCGGTGCACTACCGCGACCGCCGCACGGACACGGTCATGGAGCGGGTGACCGGGCAGCTGGGCGACCAGCGGCTGTATGCCACCACCGGCCTGCAACAGCTGCCGTTCAACACCCTGTACCAGCTCGTCGCCGCAGCGGGGTCGCCGCAACTCGCCGCGGCGCACCGGCTACTGATGATCCCGGACCTCATCGCCTACTGGCTGACCGGCGAGATCGGTGCAGAGCTCACCAACGCGTCCACCACCCAGCTGTACGATTTGCGCCGCCGCTGCTGGGCCACTGAGCTGATGGCCGATGCCGGCATCCGCGCGGACCTGTTCCCGGCGCTGCGCCAGCCGGGGACGCCCATCGGCCCGGTCCAGCCGGAGCTCGACCTGCCCGGCCGCCCCGAGGTGGTGGCGGTTGGCTCGCACGACACCGCCTCCGCGGTCGTGGGGGTGCCCGCCAGCGGCGAGCACTTCGCCTACATCTCCTGCGGGACCTGGTCGCTGGTCGGCGTCGAGCTGGACTCGCCGGTACTCTCCCCGGAGAGCCGGCAGGCCAACTTCACCAACGAGTCCGGTGTGGACGGGACCATCCGGTACCTGCGCAATGTCATGGGGCTGTGGCTACTGCAGGAGTCGATGCGCGTGTGGCGGGCCGACGACCCGCTGCCGCTGCTGCGCCAGGCGGCGCGTGAACCAGCCCTGGCGTCGGTCATCGATGTCGACGACCCGGTGTTCCTGCCACCGGGGGACATGCCGGCCAGGATCGCCGAGGCCTGCCGCCGCCGGGGCGAGCTGGTCCCAGCGACACCGGCGGCCACGGTACGGTGCATCGTCGACAGCCTCGCCCTGGCCCATCGCCGGGCTCTCGCGCAAGCCCAGGAGCTGTCCGGGCGGCACGTCGAGACGGTGCACATCGTCGGCGGGGGCGCTCGGAACGCGTTGCTGTGCCAGCTGACCGCGGACGCCTGCGGCCTGCCCGTCCTCGCAGGGCCGGTCGAAGCCACCGTGCTGGGCAACGTCCTCGTCCAGGCCCGAGCAGCCGGGGTACTCTGCGGCGATCTGCCCGCGCTGCGCGCGGTGCTGCGCCGCACCCAGCAGCTCGTGCACTACCCGCCGCAGCGCGGCGCCGAACCGACCTGGCGGGCGGCTGAGCGCAGGCTCAGCGGTCGCTCGCCGATTCCCGGAAGCTCAGGATGACCCGGTCGCTGACCGGCCGGTAGCCGATCTGCTGATAGATCGAGTTCGAGATGGGGTTGGCCAGATCGGTGAAGAGCACGACGTGCTCTGCCCCTGCCTGGAGGGCACCGGCGGTGCACGCTGCGGTCACGGCGGTGCCGTAGCCGTTGCGGCGGCCCTCTGGCGGGGTGTAGACCGGGCCGACCCGCGTCACCCCCGCCACCATCGCGGACCGACCCGCCATCGCCACGGGGGCGCCGGTCTGGTCGAGCCAGAGCCAGATCCGCTGGTGGTCGATCCCCTCCCGGATCGCATCGGTCGAATCGACCGGAGGGACTCCGGCCTCCTGTTGGAACGCCGAGGTCTAGGCCTGAAGGAGGCTGAGGTCGTCGGCGACGGCCGGGCGAGGGGCGCCGCTGGCCTGCGAGGCGGGTGGCTGGAGGGTGCCGAGAGCGTACAGCCGGTTCCGCATGATGACCCGCACCCGGTCTGCCTGGAACTCCCGGACGAACCGCTCGACGGTCGCCGGGGTGCCATGGACGCCGGGCAACTCCGGCAGCTGCTGCCGAAGGGCCGCCGCCAGCGGGGCAATGGTCTCGTCTGGCACTACCGCCAGCACCATTTCGTACGGCGGGGTCATGCACACCGCGCCCCGGACCATGCCTTGATCGTCGAACCAGCCGAACAGGGGGCTGTGCTCGGAGTATCGCCGGCCACGCCGTACCGAGTCGACGATACTCGCGGGGAGGGTGGTCTCTACCGGATCGGCCAGTAGCAGATCCATGGCTCGCTGGGCGAAGTGGTTGACGTCCTCAGTGAATTCCCACGGCATGCTGGTTATTTTATTGTTCGCCAGCCCGCCCGGGGGTGTCGAACGCTTTGGCCAGCCTGGTCCCGATCGCCTGCTCGGTAGCGTCCTTGGTCAGTCCGAGTCCGGAGAGGATGCCGCTGCCGTTCTCCAGCTCGAGCAGGGCAAGGAGCAGATGCTCGGTCCCGATGTAGTTGTGCCCGAGCCGGAGCGCCTCCCGGAAGGTCAACTCCCCGGCCTTGGTGCCCCGGGCGTTGAACGGGATCGGCTGTGGCAGAGGTGATCTGGTCGTCGATGCCGCATGGCGACTGATACTCATCAATTGATTGATGGCCTACTATCGATGTGATCGACCAGGTACATTACATCGAGAGAGTGATACTGATGAATGATCACTCATGGCCGGCGGCGGTCGAACCGACGCCAGGGCGCCGATCACAGCGGACAACTCCAGGACAGCGCAAGCGGGCGGCCACGGCGGCCATCGCCGTCCTCTCGACCTTCGCGGCGACGGTCGCGATCCTCGCCAACTCCTCAGGCACAGCGGTACAGGCGGTGCCAATACCCGGTACGACGAAAACCGGCCGGGCCACGATCAACTCGCTCGGCGAGGTCGGGCTCGCCATGTGCTCCTACCCGCCCGAGGTGATCGCCGACAAGATGTACACAGCCGTCCCCCCGGACGACTTCGAGGACTCCGGCGGCTGCGGCAGCTATCTCGATGTGACCGGGCCAAAGGGCAAACAGGTCAGGGTGCTCATCGTGGACCGGTGCTACGAGTGCGAGTCGGGTCACCTCGATATGAGCCCTGAGTCGTTCTGGGCGATCGCCGAGCAGACCAGCGCCGTGCAGCAGATCTCCTACACCCCGGTCAAAGATCCCGTGCTGCCCGGACCCGTCTCGGTCCGGGTCCAGACCGGCTCGACCGAGTACTGGATCGGTTTCCTGATCATGAATCACGGCAACCCACTCACCAGGGTCGAGTACCGCGACCCCGGCGGCGAGTGGCAACCGCTCACCCGCACGAACTACAACTACTGGCAGCGGCAGGGCGGCGCTGGTCAGGGGCCGTTCACGCTCCGGCTCACCGACCTGCACGACCGCCAGGTCGTCCTCGACGGCATCGAGCTCACCCCCGACGTCAACCAGGACACCGGCATTTGGATGTACCAGGGCGGCGCCCCGACACCCAGCGCCTCACCGACCATCCTGCCGAGCATCTCCCCGAGTGGACCGCCGGCATCCTGCTCGGCAGAGTTCCGGATGGACGGATCGTGGCCAGACGGGTACCAGGCCCTGCTGACGGTCCGCAACGACAGCTCGACGAGGGTGCATCCTTGGCAGGTGACCTGGACGGTGCCGGCCGGGGTAACCGTAACCGGCTGGAACGGCACCTTCACCCAAGAGGGAACTC